>JAPLHR010000040.1 GCA_026389535.1 Chloroflexota bacterium | reverse complement strand
TGCCGAATCTGTTTCCGAGAGCGTGCCCTGGTCGGAATGATCCCGGGCGTCACGAAGTCGAGTTGGTGAGAATATGAACGTCACTGATCCAATTGCAGACATGCTCACTCGCATCCGGAACGCGTCGCGCGCCCGGCATGCTGAGGTGCTCGTCCCAGCCTCCAAGCTGAAGGTTCAGATGGCCCGCATCCTTGTGGATGAGGGGTTCGTCGCCTCCTTCGTGGAGACCAAGAAGGGCCCTGAGAACTACCTCCAAGTCACCCTGAAGTACGTCGATGGCAAGGTGCCGGTCGTCTCAGGCCTCAAGCGCATCAGCAAGCCTGGGCTAAGGGTTTATGCTGGTAAGACAGAGATTCCGCGCGTGCTCGGCGGCCTCGGTGTTGTCATCCTGAGCACATCAAAGGGGATCATGACCGGAGCGCAGGCCCACAAGGCCCAGCTCGGCGGCGAGATCCTCGCCTACGTCTGGTAGAGGAGGGGACTGATGTCACGAATCGGACGCAAGCCCATCGCCGTACCAGCAGGGGTGAAGGTCACCATTGAGGGTCGAACCGTTTCGACCACCGGGCCGAAGGGGACCCTCTCGCGTGAGATCCCTGGCGCAATCACGTTCACCCTCGAGGCGGATGTGATTACCGTGGCGCGTCCCGATGACAGCAAGACCAACCGCGCGATGCACGGCCTCTGCCGCACCCTCATCGCCAATATGGTCGAGGGTGTTGCGACCGGCTTCCGCACCGATCTCGAGATCAACGGCGTCGGCTATCGCGCCGCGAAGGCGGGGAACAAGTTGACACTTGCCCTTGGCTACAGCCACCCAATTGAGATCAACCCACCGGCCGGGATTACCTTCGAAGTGGACGGCCAGACGAAGGTTGCCGTTCTCGGTGCAAACAAGGAGCTCGTCGGCCAGATCGCCGCAGAGATCCGCTCGCTTCGCAAGCCCGAGCCATACAAGGGGAAGGGCATCAAGTACGTCGACGAGGTCATCCGCCGCAAGGCCGGTAAGGCCGGAAAGGTTGGTGCCAAGTGAGCCGCGTAACGACACGCGTCGCGTCGCGTAAGCGCCGCCACTTCGGAATTCGACTGACCATTGAGGGCTCAGCTGCACGACCGCGACTCGCGATCTTCCGCAGCCTGAACCACATCTACGCGCAGGTGATTGATGACGCAACCGGGAAGACCCTGGCGGCGGCCTCTACCCTTGACGCAACGGTGAAGAGCGACGCCAAGCGCACGAAGGTGCAGGAGGCTGCCGAAGTTGGAACCCTCATTGCTGAGCGAGCAAAGACCGCTGGAGTGGCGAAGGTTGTCTTCGACCGCGCTGGATTTAAATATCATGGGCGCCTGAAGGCGCTCGCAGACGCTGCCCGGGCTGCCGGGCTTGAGTTCTAGGAGGGCACTGAGATGGCGAGAATTGACGCGTCGAAGCTGACCCTCGCGGAGAAGGTCGTGCAGATTAATCGCGTAGCGAAGGTAGTTAAGGGCGGACGACGCTTCACCTTCTCTGCGCTCGTCGTCGTTGGCGATGGCCAGGGCCACGTTGGCGTGGGCATCGGTAAGGCCGGCGAAGTGCCAGAGTCAATCCGCAAGGGGACCGAAGACGCGAAGAAGAACCTCATCCGCGTGCCGTTCCTTGGCACCACCATTCCGCACGAAGTGTCGGCCGAGCACTCCGCCAGCCGCGTGATGCTGAAGCCTGCCTCACAGGGCACTGGCGTGATCGCGGGCGGCGCAATCCGCGCGATCATCACCGCTGCGGGCATTCACGACATCCTCTCCAAGGTCTACGGTTCGTCGAATCCCGTGAACGCAACCCGCGCCGCGATCGAAGCGCTCTCGCAGTTGCGCACGGCTGAGCAGATCTCAGCCGCACGTGGCAAGCGCGTCCACATCCGCGTGGGCGGACAAGAGTCGGCGCCAGAGGTGCACCATGGCTGAGAAGTACATCAAGGTCACGCAGGTGAAGAGCGAGCTTGGGCATGTTGCGCGCAACCGCGGCACCATTCGAGCCCTCGGCCTCGACCGCATTGGCGACACCAATCTGCTCCCTGACAATCCAGCCGTTCGCGGCATGGTGCGCCAGGTGAACTTCCTCGTCTCGGTTGATGAGTTGACCGGCGCCGAGGCAGCGACCGCGGCAACCGCGGTCGCAACAAAGAAGGCACAGAAGGCGAAGAAGCCTGCCAAGGTGAAGAAGGCGAAGGTGACCAAGTGAAGCTCCATGATCTGCAGCCAGCACCAGGGTCAAAGAAGAAGCGCATTCGCGTCGGCCGCGGTATTGCCGCTGGACGCGGTAAGACTGCCGGTTACGGTACGAAGGGCCAGACCTCACGAAGCGGTGGGAGCATCCCAGCGTGGTTCGAAGGTGGCCAGACGCCAATCCATCGCCGTATTCCAAAGCTTCGCGGTTTCCGCAATGTTCTGCGCGTTGAAGTCGCGGTCGTCAATGTTGGCCGCATTCAGCAGTGGATCGATGCCGGCCGCCTGAAGGGCGAGAGCCCACTCAGCGTGAACGCCGACATCCTTGCCGCAGCCGGCCTCCTCAAGACTCGAGGGAAGCCGTTGAAGGTGCTCGGCACCGGTGAGATTTCGACGAAGATCCTCTTCGCTGCCAACGCGTTCACCGACAGCGCCGTGGCCAAGATTAGGGCCGCTGGTGGTGACATTACGGTGTACGAGAGCGCCACTCCAGCCTCAGCAGCCCCAGTAGGGGTGAAGGCGGGGAAGAACGCTCCAACACCAGGCAAGAGGGCTCCAGCAAAGCGCGCCGCAAAGGCCGCACAGGTCGACGGCGCAGACGCCTAAGGTTAGGTCGCACGTAGGCACGTTGCGCCTACGTATAGCGGGGAAGGAGACGAACGATGATTGGCACCCTAGTGAACGCGTTCCGAACCCCCGAGATTCGACGCAAGCTCTTCTTCGTCGCCGCCATGCTCGTCGTCTTCCGCCTCTTGAGCCATGTGCCAGTGCCAGGCGCCGATCCAGCAGCCCTCTCGAACTTCTTCAAGGACAACGCCCTCTTCGGCCTCCTTGACCTCTTCTCCGGTGGTGGCCTCGCGCGCTTCAGCGTCGTCGGCCTCGGCTTGAACCCATACATCAACGCTTCGATCATCATGCAGCTCATGAGCGGCGTGGTGCCGCGCCTCATCGAACTCAGCCGTGAGGGTGAGTACGGCCGCAACAAGATCAACCAGTACACCCGCTACCTGACCGTGCCGCTTGCGGCGCTGCAGAGCTACGCCTTCCTCGCACTGCTGAACAGCCAGAACGTGCTGAAGACCCGATTCGACCTAGCCAGCCCAGAGACCCTCGTGCAGATCGTCATCCTCACGACGGGCTCGCTGCTGCTGATGTGGATCGGTGAGCTGGTCACCGAGCGCGGTATCGGCAACGGAATCAGCTTCATCATCTTCGCTGGCATCATCGGCCGAGTGCCGGGTGCCATTCAGGAGTTCTTCACTGCACCAGATCTCGCCGTGCTGCTCGCCTTCGCCGTCGTCGGCGCTGCGGCTGTTGCAGCGATCATCTTGATCACCGAGGGGCAGCGCCGCATCCCGGTCGAGTATGCGAGCCGCGTCCGCGGCAATCGCGTCTACCAGGGTGGCCGCACCTTCCTGCCGCTGAAGGTCAATCAGGCTGGCGTGATCCCGATCATCTTCTCGATGAGCATCCTGCTCTTCCCAGCGCAGATCGCCGGCTACTTCACCGCCTCAGAGGTTGAGTGGGTCAAGGGTGGCGCGCAGTGGATCGTGGACACACTCGGGCCACAGAACAAGTTGGTCTACCTGCCGTTCTACTTCACCCTCACGGTGGCGTTCACTTATTTCTATACGGCTTTCACCTTCAAGCCTGACGAGACCGCAGATCAGCTGCGCAAGAACGGCGGCTACATCCCAGGCATTCGCCCAGGGATGCCAACGCAGGAGTATCTCGGGAAGGTCGTCACGCGCATCACCCTGCTCGGATCGCTCTTCCTGGGACTTGTTGCTGTCTCGCCGTATGCGCTCGGCACACTCTTCGGTGATCTTGGCGGCCTCGGCGTCAGCCTTGGCGGCACCGGGCTCCTGATTGCGGTGAGCGTTGTTGTGGAGACGATGAAGCAGCTCGAGGCGCAGATGTTGATGCGAAATTACGAGGGCTTTATTAAGTGATCCTCGTCCTTCTCGGCGCCCCCGGCGCAGGGAAGGGGACGCAGGCGGAGGCACTCTCCGCAGCAACGGGGGCGGCCCACGTTGCAACTGGCGACCTCTTCCGTGCTGAAATTTCCGCTGGCTCACCGCTCGGTCTTGCCGCACAGCAGTTCATTGACGCTGGGCAGTTGGTCCCCGATGAGGTCACCATCAACATGATCCAAGCGCGTCTCGCCAAGGGGGATGCAGTGAACCGCGTCATCCTCGACGGCTTTCCGCGCAACCCTGCACAGGCGGCTGCATTAGATGCGGCGTACGCGGCGAGCGGTCGTTCAATCCGTGCTGTACTGCTGAAGGTGGACGACGCGATCCTTGCAGAGCGCCTCACCGCGCGCCGAGTCTGCCCGTCATGTGGGCGCTCGTACCACCTCCTCAGCCGCCCGCCGCAGAGCCCCGGGGTGTGCGACGTGTGCGCCACGACGCTGGTTACCCGGAGTGACGACGCCCCCGAGACCGTGGCGGCGCGACTGGCAAATCAGCTCGCCGCCCTTGGCTCGGTTGTCGAGCTGTATCGCGCAACTGGCCGCCTCACTGAGGTGAGCGGCGTTGGCACCATCAACGAGGTCCAAGGTCGCCTAGCGGCGGCCGCCGCTGCCGCTGGGCTGACGGCCTAGCGATGGGGGCAATCACTCGCAAGAGCCCAGCCGAGATCGCGCTGATGCGACGCGCCGGCGCCATCGTTGAAGAAATTCATAATCTCGTTCAGGAGGCGGCGGTTCCAGGGGCGAGCACCGCCGAGCTGAACGCGATCGCGGAGCGCTGCATTGAGCGCCACGGGGCAACATCGAACTTCAAGGGCTATCACGGCTTCCCATCCGTCATCTGCATCTCGCTTGATAGCGAGGTGGTGCATGGCATCCCCGGCGATCGTGAGATCAAAGAGGGGGCGCTCGTATCCATTGATGCGGGTGCCATCTGGGACGGCTGGCATGCCGACGGGGCGCGCAGCTTCGTGGTCGGTGAGGGGTCCCCAGAGGCGAAGCGCCTGGTGGCGGTGACCCGCGAGGCACTGGATGCCGGCATCGCCGCCGCCCGCCCAGGGGCCACCATCGAAGAGATCTCTGGCGCAATTGAGGATGTCGCCCTGCGCGCGGGGTACGGGATCGTGCGCCCCTACGTCGGCCACGGCATCGGCCGTGCCATGCATGAGGCCCCACAGGTGCCCAACTACCGCACCGGCCGCAAGAGTCTGACCCTGGCGGAGGGGCACTGCCTGGCGATCGAGCCGATGCTCACCCTCGGGTCGCCTGAGGTTGGGGTGATGGAGGACGAGTGGACAGTTGTAACAATTGACGGGAGCCTGGCGGCACATTGGGAGGAGAGCATCGCCATCGTGGCGGGGGGCTCCACCATCCTCACGAGGGGGTCATGAACGCCCCTTTCGTGCGTGGATCGTGGGGCTCTGCTACTCTCTCCCCTCGCGCGTCTGCGGACTCCGTAGCGCGCCGTCTCGGCCTTCCGAGACCCACTAACGCGTTCTGATCGGGGGTTTGTTGGCGAAGAAAGATTCGATCGAGGTCGAGGGGACCGTAGTTGAGCCGCTACCGAACACATCGTTCGTGATCGAGCTTGAAAATGGCCACCGGATCCGCGCCTACATCAGTGGAAAGCTTCGGACGAATTTTATCCGAATCCTTCCAGGTGATCGGGTGAAGGTCGAACTCTCGCCATACGATCTGACCCAGGGTCGGATCACCTACCGGTTGAAGTAGCAGCACGAGCGGTGCGCCGCTCACAGCAGGAGAACGAGTGAAAGTATCTGCGTCGGTCAAGGTTCGTTGCGACAAGTGCCTCGTGATTAAGCGGCACGGCCGCGTCATGGTCATTTGCGAAAACCCGAAGCACAAGCAGCGACAGGGTTAACTGATGGCTCGTATTGCAGGCGTCGATATTCCGCGCGAGAAGCGCGTTGAGATCGCCCTTACCTACATCTTCGGCGTTGGCCTGACCACCAGCCAGAAGATCTTGGCGCAGACCTCCATTAATCCTGACACGCGCGTGCGTGATCTCACCGAAGACCAGGTCAACCGACTTCGTGAAGTCGTCGACAAGGGTCGCAAGGTCGAGGGCGACCTTCGCCGTGAGATTGCCATGAACATCAAGCGACTGATCGAGGTTGGCACCTACCGTGGCACCCGACATCGCAAGAACCTCCCGTCGCGCGGTCAGCGCACGAAGACCAACGCACGACAGCGCCGTGGCGCACGCAAGACCGTCGCCGGCAAGAAGATTGAGAAGAAGTAGGCAGAGAGATGGCTGAAGAGAAGAAGAAGCGCGCACCGAAGACTCGACGTCGCGAGAAGAAGAACGTGCCAGTCGGGCATGTGCACATCGCCGCGTCGTTCAACAACACCCTCGTATCAATCACCGACCTAACGGGCGCGGTGCTTTCGTGGGGCTCGGGTGGCGTCGCTGGCTTCAAGGGCTCACGCAAGAGCACCCCGTACGCCGCATCGCTCGGAGCTGAGTCGGCCGCACGCAAGGCGATGGAGCACGGACTTCGCTCCGTGGCCGTCTTCGTGAAGGGTCCAGGCGCCGGACGCGAGCAGGCAATCCGTGGCCTACAGACAGCGGGCCTCGACATCACTGCAATTACCGATGTGACGCCGCTGCCACACAACGGCTGCCGTCCTCCAAAGAAGCGCCGAGTCTAGGGGAGTAGAAGCATGGGTCGAGATACCGGACCAGTCTGCCGCCAGTGCCGTCGAGAGGGCGCGAAGCTCTTCTTGAAGGGTGCGCGCTGCTATACGAAGAAGTGCTCGTTCGAGAAGCGCCCCACCCCTCCAGGCATGCACATGATGCGCCGCCGCAAGGTTGGCGACTACGGCCTGCAGCTGCGCGAGAAGCAGAAGATGCGCCGCGTCTATCGCATTGGCGAGACCCAGTTCCGCCGCCTCTTTGAGGCCGCTGAGCGCGGCACTGACGTGACGGGCGAGAACCTGCTCCGCCTCCTTGAGCTGCGATTCGACAACGTCGTCTACCGACTCGGACTCGCCAGCTCGCGAGACCAGGCACGCCAGTTGATCACCCACGGCCACCTCTCCATCAATGGTCAGGCGGTAAACATTCCGTCGTACTCACTGAAGCCAGGCGATGTCATCTCGGTCCGCGAAGGGCGAGCCGACATTGGGCCATTCAAGGAGGCCGCAGGCTCCCTTTCAGGCAATGGCATTCAGGAGTGGCTCCGCGTGGATGCCACAAAGTTGACCGGTACGGTGGTCGCTGCTCCGCGGCGCGATCAGATGCCGGGCGACTTCAATGAACAACTCGTCGTCGAGTTCTACTCGCGGTAAGAGGGAGAGAGAATATGTCCGATGCACTGACCACCAAGATCGCCCCGCTCGAGGAGCTCGGCTCGTACGGCAAGTACGAGGCTGGCCCATTCGCGCCAGGCTACGGCGTCACTCTCGGCAACGCGCTGCGCCGCGTCCTCCTCGGATCGCTGGAAGGTGCCGCAGTCACCGCCGTGCAGATTGACGGCGTCATGCAGGAGTTCTCCTCGCTGCCAGGCGTCCGTGAAGACGTCGTGCAGATCCTCCTCAACGTTAAGAAGATTCGCCTTCGCAGCTTTGCGAAGGAGCGCATCGAGCTCACCCTTTCGAAGAAGGGGGCAGGCCCGGTCACCGCTGGCGACATCAAGCCGAACGGCCAGATTGAGATCGTCAATCCAGAGTTGGTTCTTGCAACGCTCGACTCCGACAAGGCGTCCATTGAGGCAACCCTCGTCGTTGAGACCGGCGTTGGCTACGTCTCCTCAGACCGCGTTGATGCGGACCCTGAGGGCGAGGTACGTCCGCGTGGCGTGATGAGCGTTGACGCCATCTTTACCCCAGTTCGCAAGGTCAACTTCACTGTTGAGAACACGCGCGTCGGCCAAGATGTCGACCGCGAGAAGCTCATCCTTGAGATCGAGACCGACGGCACGATTACGCCAGAGGCTGCTGTCCGCAAGGCTGCGGCAATCCTCGTCAGCCAGTTCACCGCCTTCTCCGGCCTCGGCGAGGTTCCAGTGGTGGCTCCAGCGGCAGAGGCCGGCGGCAACCTGCTCGACCTCTCCATTGAAGATCTCGACCTGCCGATGCGCGCCTATAACGCGCTGAAGCGCGCGCGCATCCTCAAGGTTCGCCAGCTCCTCACCGCCCTTGATGGCGGAGAGATGGAGCTCCTCAAGTTGCGCAACTTCGGCCAGAAGAGCCTCAACGAGGTTCGCGAGAAGCTCGTCGAGCGCGGCTTCGATGTGCCAGAGAGCACCATCCCTGCCGACGCCATCTTCGATGAGGATGAGAGCGCCGCCGACGACGAGGAGAAGGCCTAATGACCTCGCACGCGATTGGCGGACGTAAGCTCTCCCGCAAGCAGGGGCCGCGCCTCGCGTTGTATAAGAACCTGATTGTTTCCGTGTTGCGCTACGAGCGTATCCAGACGACTGAGGCCAAGGCCAAGGAGATTCGTCCGCAGGTTGAGCAGATCATTACGCTCGCCAAGAAGGGTGGCCTCTCGGCCCGACGCGCAGTGATAGCAGCCCTCCCGGAAGAGCCGCTCGTAGTTGAGAAGCTCTTTGATGAGATCGTGCCGAAGTATGCGAACCGCAAGTCAGGCTACTGCCGCATCACCAAGATTGGCATCCGCCAGGGTGACTCGGCGCCGCTTGTGCAGCTTGAATTGATCTAGGAGGATCAGATGAACACGAAGACCTGGACACCTCGCGCCGCTGAAATCGAGCGCCGCTGGTTCGTGATCGATGCCGAGGGCCAGACCCTAGGCCGACTCGCGACGAAGGTGGCCTCAACACTGATGGGGAAGGGGAAGCCAACCTTCGCTGACCACCTCGATTCGGGCGACTTCGTGATCGTGATCAACTCCGCTAAGTTGGTTGTCACCGGCGACCGACTCCTTTCGAAGAAGTACCACTCGCACTCTGGGCAGCCAGGCGGTTACCGCATGGAGGTCCTCGGCGACCTGCTGAAGCGCAAGCCGAACGAGGCGATTCGCCGAGCCGTTAAGGGGATGCTCCCAAAGACAAAGCTCGGCAATGCACAGATTCGTAAGTTGAAGGTCTATGCCGATGCGGATCATCCGCACGCTCCGCAGAAGCCGGAGCCCCTCGCGTGAGCCCGAAGGAGAAGAGCGTGGCCAGTCTGCCGTACTACCAGGGCACCGGTCGACGCAAGACCTCGATCGCACGCGTTCGCCTCGTTGCTGGTGAGGGCCAGATCGTCATCAACGGACGCACCTACGAGCAGCACTTCGGTGGCGCCGTTCCGCAGTCCGAAGTCTTCGCACCATACCGAGTCACCGGCACCGAGGGTCGCTTCAACGCGATGGTGAAGGTTGAGGGCGGCGGTATCTCCGGCCAGGCTGGCGCAATTCGCCACGGCATTTCACGCGCACTCCTCTCCGCCGATCCAGAGGCGTACCGACTACCACTCCGCCAAGCTGGATTCCTGACGCGCGATCCGCGCGCCAAGGAGCGCAAGAAGTACGGTCTCCGACGCGCACGCAAGGCGAAGCAGTTCACCAAGCGCTGATCTGCGCAAGGACGACCGTGACCACGGTTCGCTTCGGCACCGATGGGATCCGCGGGATCGCTGGCGAGACACTTACCGTTGAGATAGCCGCCGCACTCGGCGTCGCCCTGATGCAGCAGCACCCAGGCGGACTCGTGCTCCTTGGGCGCGATACTCGGCCGAGCGGACCCGTGTTGGCGCGCGCGTTAGCCGGCGCGATCGAGACACACGGTGGCACCGTTATCGATGTTGGCGTTATCCCAACGCCTGGACTCGCCTCACTTGTTGCGGGTGAGCCACGCGCCGCCTGCGGCGTGGTGGTCACCGCATCGCACAACCCGGTGGAGTACAACGGACTAAAGGTGCTCGCGCGCGACGGTCGCAAGATCCCTGATGCCGAGGAGCGAGCGCTCGAGGCGGCGATGGAGCGTGCCCACGCGGAGGGTCTGTCGGTGGTCGCGCCATCGGCATCGCACGCAGCCGAGGCCCAGGCGTATCGAGAGCGATATGAGCGAACCCTGGCGGAGCTTGCGCGCTCTGTGAGTGCCAGCGCGCTGAGCGTGGTGGTTGATGCGGCACATGGCGCGGCCTCACCATTCGCCGTCGCGGCGCTCGCCGCCACGGGTGCCACGGTCCTGCCCTTCGCCATGGGGGACGGCATCATCAATGACGGTGTAGGTGCCACCGACCCCGCCGCACTCGGCGAGCAGGTGCGCGCGCACGGCGCCGACCTCGGCATCGCGCTCGACGGCGACGCTGATCGCTGCGTCGTTGTGGATGCTGGCGGGCGAGCCATTGATGGTGACGTCTTGATTGCCCTCATCGCCCTGGATCGGAAGGGGCGGGGAGTCGCCGGGTCTGAGCGCGCCGTTGCAACGGTGCTGACCAACAGCGGCGTGGAGCGTCACCTTGCCGCCCACGGGATCACCTTGGAGCGCACCCCCGTCGGCGACCGACATATTGCTGAACGACTCGCCGTTGGCCAGGGCGGTTTCGGTGGCGAGAAGAGTGGTCACCTCCTCTTCACGGAGCTCTCACCGACCGGCGACGGGCTCCTCAGTGCGATCACCGTGCTCGGGCTCGTTGCCCGCGCGGGGATCCCCGTGGGCGAGATGGCAGACGCTATCCCCCTTGACCCGCAACTCCAGCGAACGGTGCCGGTGCCCCCAGGTGAGGGGGAGCGACTCCTCGCGGAGCCTGATCTCCAGAACGCCATTCGCCAGGCTGAGGCGGCGCTCGCACAGACAGGTGGGCGCCTCCTTGTGCGCCTCTCTGGAACCGAGCCCCTGCTCCGAGTGATGGGCGAGGGCCCCGATCGCGCAGTGGTCACCGCCGCCGTTGAGCACCTGCTGGAGGTTGCCGCGAGCCTCGTACGCGGGCGGTAGACTACCGCCATGTGCGGGATCGTCGGTTACATCGGCTCACGCGACGTCTCGACGACGTTGATAGAGGGGCTGCGCCTCCTTGAATACCGCGGCTACGACTCCGCAGGGATCGCCGTCGCGGCAACGGGGGGCGAGATCTCCATGCGCAAGCGTGCGGGCCGCCTCGCCAACCTCGAAGGTGTCGTTGGCGAACTACCAACCGGCTCTATCGCCGGGATCGCCCACACACGCTGGGCCACCCATGGTGCGCCAACTGACCTCAACGCCCACCCTCACATGGATGAGCACGGCGAGATCGCCATCATTCACAACGGGATCATCGAAAACTACGCCGAGCTCCAGCGGGAGCTGACGGGGAAGGGGCACACCCTTTCGAGCGACGTCGATACCGAGGTGATCGCCCACCTTATTGAAGACGCCTATCAGGGCGATATTCGCCTGGCGGTGGCGGCCGTCCTTCCCCGACTGCGCGGACAGTGGGCGCTCGTGGTGATGCACCGCGGCGAGCCAGGTCGGATCATTGCCGCCCGCCGTGAGGCGCCACTCGCCGTCGGCATCGGTGAGGGGGAGCAGTTTCTCGCCTCCGACCCTGTCGCCATGCTGGAGCACACCAACAAGATCATCTTCCTACGAGACGGCGACCTTGCCGATCTACAACGTGACGGGGTCACACTCTACGACGCAACCGGCACAACATTCGCCTCAAAGATTGAGACGATCACGTGGGATGGCGCCGCGGCGCGCAAAGAGGGGTACGACCACTTCATGCGCAAGGAGATGGATCAGCAGCCGCGAGCACTCTCGGCGGCAATGCTCGGTCGAGTCTCGGCCACCGGCATCGCCATTGGCGAACTTGATTCCCTCGGCGCGGCACTTACGGCGACGCGTTCCATTGAATTTGTGGCCTGCGGCTCGGCGTATCACGCCTCGCTCTGCGCGGCGACGCTCGCCGAGCGCCTGCTGCGCATTCCAGTGCGCGTCACTGTCGCGAGCGAGTTTCGCTACGATCCGCCCGCACTCGGGCCAACGAGCCTTGTGATTGCCGTTTCGCAGTCTGGGGAGACCGCAGACACACTTGGTGCCGTGCGCATCGCGAAGGCTGCTGGTGCACCAGTTCTCGCGATCGTGAATGCGGCCGGCTCGTCGCTCACGCGTGAGGCGGATGCCGTTGTGCTGCTGCAAGCTGGAACAGAGATCTCCGTAGCCGCGACAAAGAGCTATACCTCGCAGGCGCTCGTCAGCCTTCTTGTAACGCTTGACCTAGCGCGGCGCACGGGTGCGCTGACCGCTGCAGATGCGCGTGCATGGGCGGAGGAGCTCCTCCGCGTCCCTGCGATGGCCTCAGCCGCACTCGATGCCTCAGATGCGCTGCCAAGCATCGCCGCGAAGTATTTCGGCGCGAGCGGGTTCATGTTCGTCAGTCGCGGCGCAGGGATCGCAACGGCACTGGAGGGGGCACTCAAGCTGAAGGAGATCTCCTACATCCATGCCGAGGGGATCGCCGCCGGTGAGATGAAGCACGGCCCGATCAGCCTTCTCGGTGCCGATCACCCTGTGGTGGCCGTGGTGCTGAACTCGCCAGTCCTGCCAAAGCTTGTGAGCAACCTGATGGAGTCACGCGCGCGCTCGGCGCCAGTGATCGCGATCCTCTCTGGCGTCGATGATTGGTCTAGCTTCGCTACCGATGCAATCGTGATCCCCGCCGCACGGCCTGAGATCGCCGCACTGATCGCAACAATCCCGCTGCAGCGCTTCTCATATGAGATGGCGCTCCTTGCCGGCGCCGATATTGATCAACCGCAGAATCTCGCGAAGTCCGTCACCGTCGAGTGATGGACGGGGGAGAGCACTCCACGAGCACGCCGGAGATCGGCATTGACATTATTCGCGTGGACCGAATTGCAAACGTCTTGCGCCGTCATCCAGAGCGATTTGAGCTCCGAGTGCTGACCGCCGCAGAGCGTTCATACGTTCGTGGTCGCCCCGAGACGATGGCTGGGCGCTGGGCCGCAAAGGAGGCTGTCTCAAAGGTGCTCGGCCTCGGCGTGCGTGGCATCGGCTGGCAGGAGATCGAGGTGGAGCGCCTGCCAACCGGGCAGCCCTCCGTTCGTCTCCACGATCGCGCCGCGGCACGGGCGACGCAGCTCGGCATCCAGCACATCGCACTCTCGATCAGCCACGAGCGCGAGTATGCGATCGCGATCGCCTATGCCGTGCGAACGGCTGGCGGGCGCTACCTCTTCCCGCCGCAAATTGGCGCAGACCTTGATGCGGCCGAGACGGCACTCCTGGCACGGATCGAGCGCATCAAGGCACTTCGGCGCGAGGAGCTGGCCCTGTTGGCGGAGCCGGCTGGGAAGGCCCAAGGATGAGCGGGCTCCCTGAACGTATCCAGAAGGTTGGCCTGCCAGCGCTCGGGCGTGATGCTTGGGTAGAGGTTCGGCTCGATGCGATCGCAACGAATGTCAGGGCCCTCAAGGGGAAACTCCCGACTGGTGGCCATCTTGATGTGGTGCTGAAGGGCGTACGGCCTTGGTGCTGTACCTGTGGCACGTGCCGCACTTGAGGCTGGTGCGCGAGCGGTACTTGTCGCCACATTTGATGAGGCGCAAGAGCTGCGCGATGCCGGGATCACTGGCCCTGTTCGCGCGCTCTGGCGTGTTGCCCCGGCCCACCTGCGGGATGCCGCCGCTACTGGAATCGGCGTCACCGCATCATCACCCGCCGTGGTGCGCGAGCTGATGAGTGCCGATCTCTCTGGGCTCGCCCCACTGAGCGTTGACATTGAAGTAGATACCGGGCTGGGTCGCGATGGCATCTTGCCAGGTGATCTCGCCACACAGATCGCTGCGCTACGCAGCAACCCGAACATTCAACTGCGAAGCATCTGGAGCCATCTCAGCGCAGCGGAGAACATTGAGCGATCCCGTCTGCAGGAGGTGGTCCTTGAACAGGCTGCAGTGCTGGCGCCCGAGCTTGAGGCGCACCTTGTCGGATCGGGAGGGTTGCTCACCATCGGCGATACGCAGCAGGTTGCGCGTGTTGGTATTGCGCTCTTCGGCGTTGTGCCGAACGCACTGCGGCCAACGATGACCGCCGCGACAATCGGTATCAAGCGGGTCTACGGGCTCGCAGCTCGTCCGGTGCGCATCGCCACTCTCCCCGTCGGTCACGGCGTGGGGTACGG
>JAPLHR010000018.1 GCA_026389535.1 Chloroflexota bacterium | reverse complement strand
CAGCAACAAGTTCGGGCTCTCGTCCGCCGAGTCCCTTCGCCGCGCTGGTAGCGAAGTCGGCAACCTCTTCGGGCGAGAATGCGTTTGAGAGGCTCAACATGGGGCGCTCGTGTCGTACTTCGCTCAGCTTGACCGTGGGCTCCACTCGATCATCGGCGCTCGGCCCAACGCGCTGGGATGGCGAGTCTGGTGTGACGAGCTCAGGGTGTGCCGCTTCAAGGGTGTTGAGCTCCACGCGCAGCGCGTCGTATTCGGCGTCGGGGAGCGTTGGGGCATCATCAACGTAGTAGCGGCGATCCGCCTCGTTGATGGCCGCAATCAGTTCGCGATAGCGTGCCCCTGGCGCAAGAGCCTTGCCGCTCATCCCTGAACCTCCAGATTGGCGATGCTTGCCGCGAGCGTCTTCACGCCCGATCCTGCGAAGGCGATCGTGACCTCTTCATCGTGGCGGGTCAGCTTGGACGTGACAACGATCCCCTCGCCGAACGAGGCGTGCAGGACGCGATCACCATCACGGAAGTAGCGCTCACCGGGGATCCGCACCCGCGCTGGTGCGACGGTGCGTGGCCGAAGCGGAGGAAGAATCGGTGTGCCAGGCGCTTGTGGAGGGGCGCCAGCCGAACCACGCCCCGTCGCCGCCCACGGGGGAATCCGACCGACCGGCTGCATGAGCTCTGGCGCCTCACCAATGAACTCGTCATCGTCGGGCGCCTCGTCGATCCCATCGGTATCAGGCACGCGGAGCGAGCCAGAGCGTGCACCCGCGCTGTAGGCACGCCGCCGTGCCTCAAGGTCCCGCCCGGGGCGGAATGCACCGCTTGGCGCCCCTGGTGTGCCGCTCCCCTCGCGCCACGACTCGCCGCCGGCAAATCCTGCGCGCGCCGAGCGGAAGCCGCGACCGAATCGAGTCTCGCCATCAGCACGTGGGTCGTCATCATTGGCAACATCGAGCAACTCCTCTGGAATCTCCGCAAGGAAGCGCGACGGCGCGCCATCACCATCACCCCAGCCGCGGCGGAGGGCGTACGAGAGACTCAGGCGACGTTTTGCTCGGGTGATGCCGACGTAGCAGAGGCGACGCTCCTCCTCCATCTGCTCCTGGTCCATCAGCGCTCGGCTGTGGGGGAAGAGCCCTTCGGTCAGCCCGGAGATGAAGACGGTCGGCCACTCCAGCCCCTTTGCGGCGTGCAGGGTAATCAGCGTCACGCGCTTCGCGTCGCCATCAAACGCGTCCTGATCGGCGACCAGCGCCGTGTCTTCCACGAAACGGTCGAGTGCGTCGAGTGGGGCGAGCTCCATGAACCGCCCAGAGATACCGCGGAGCTCAAGAAGGTTCGCCCAACGCTCCTCCCCCTCAACGCCCTCCGAGGCGAGATGCGCGCGCAGGCCAGACTCGGAATACACCCCGTCGAGGAGTTCGGGAAGTGTCACGGCAGCGATACGGTCGCGCAGTCGGCTGATCACGTCAGCAATGCCCGCAAGGGAGTTCCGCGCGCGTGTGTTCACGCCCGCTACTTCGCCACGACCAGCGGCGGCGATGACGTGTCCGAAGGGGGTTCCATCCGGCGCATTGACGCTCGGCGCTGCGGCGGCGCGCAGCAGTTCAATTGTTTTGTCACCGATACCGCGTGGCGGCACGTTGAGAATGCGCTCATATGAGATGCGGTCGGTATCGCTACGCAGCACGCGGAGCCAGGCAAGCGCATCCTTCACCTCACGGCGCTGGTAGAAGCGTGTGCCGCCGATCAACTGATAGGGAATGCTGGAGCGCAGGAGTGCCTCTTCAATCGCGCGTGACTGGGCATTGGTGCGGTACAAGATGGCGATGCCGTTGAGGCTGACCGGCTCTGGTGCATCGGCACGACGGCCGGTTACGGCAGCGGAAGCCTCTTCAATGCGACGAACGATCCAGGCAGCCTCATCTTCAGGATCAAATGCGCCGTAGACGGTGATCTGGTCGCCACCCTCAAGTTCGGTCCAAAGCTTCTTCGGCACCACCTCGGCGGTTGGCCAGTCGCGCTCGAAGTCAAGAATGTTGCGAATGTCTGCACCGCGCCAGCTATAGATGGACTGATCGTCGTCGCCCACCACGCAGAGATTGCCGTGTTTCGCGGCGAGCTCCCGCACCCAGGTGTACTGGATGCGGTTCGTGTCCTGGTACTCATCGACATGGAGGTACTCCCACTTCGCTCGATAGCGATCGGCGACGGCGGGGGCCTCTTGCAGAAGGCGTAGCCCCTCGAGGAGCAGGTCATCAAAGTCAACCGCGTCGAGGCGCTTCAGCTCGGCTGCGTAGCGCCGCGCAAAGCGAGCGACGAGGCGCTCGTGATGCGTGATCGCGCGATCCTCCATCTGGTCGGCGGTGAGGCCATCGTTCTTCGCTCGACTGATGGCGCCAAGGATCAGGCTCGGTTTCGTCTCCCCCGTCGCCGGAAGGTCGTCCTCTTTGAGGAACCCCTTGATCACGCGCGCCTGGTCGTCGGCGTCGTAGATGGTGAAGCCCTTCGGCAGACCGATCGCCTCACCGTCGCGGCGCAACATTCGGGCGCAGAGGCTGTGGAAGGTGCCCATCGCTACGTCGCGTGCCGACTCGCCGATCATTTCGTACAGGCGGTCGCGCATCTCGGCGGCGGCCTTGTTCGTGAAGGTCACCGCAAGGATCTTCCACGGAGCGACGCCCTCGTGCTGAATCAGCCAGGCGATGCGGTGTGTGATCACCCGCGTCTTCCCTGAGCCGGCGCCTGCGAGCACGAGCAGCGGACCCGCCGTGGTGGTGACCGCGCGTCGCTGCGCCTCGTTCAGCGGGGCGAGGATGCGCTCCTCAACGGCGCTCAGCGCCTCTCCAGAGAGCGGGGCGCGCGCTGGGGTGGAACGCTCCGCCGGCGATCGTTCACCCGTGGGATCAAGGGGGAGGCTCACCCGAGTATTCTACCGCCCGCCACCCTCCGTCCACGAAAAACGAAGAGGACCCTCGGCCCCGCCGAGAGTCCTCTTCACTAGGTGCGAAGTAGGTACTAGAAGTCCATCTCCCCGCCGTGGCTGTGGCCACCTGGGGCTGCGGACTCCTTCTTCTCTGGGATGTCGCTGACGACCGCCTCGGTCGTGAGCACCATCGCAGCGACCGATGCGGCGTTCTGCAGGGCAGAGCGCGTCACCTTTGCGGCGTCGACGATCCCCTTCTCGAACATGTCAACCATCGTGTCGGTAGACGCGTCGAAGCCGGTTCCCTTCTTCGCCTTCAGGATTGCCTCGATCACGACGTCGCCACGGGCGCCGGCGTTCTCTGCGATCTGACGGGCTGGAGCCTCGAGGGCGCGGCGGACGATGTCCACCCCGACCTGCTCGTCGCCCTCAAGCTTGATCTTGTCGAGTGCGCCACGCGACTGCAGGAGCGTGGTGCCACCGCCGGCGACGATCCCCTCTTCTACGGCCGCGCGGGTCGTTGAGAGTGCATCCTCGATGCGGTGCTTCTTCTCCTTGAGCTCGACCTCGGTGGCAGCGCCAACCTTGATCACTGCAACGCCGCCCGAAAGCTTGGCGAGGCGCTCCTGGAGCTTCTCCTTGTCGTAGTCCGACGTGGTCTCCTCAACCTGGGCCTTGATCTGCGCCATGCGCGCCTTGATCTCGGCAGGCATCCCCGCGCCATCAACGATGGTCGAGTTGTCCTTGGTTGCGACGACGCGTCGTGCGGTGCCGAGGTCCTCGGCCGTGACGCTGTCGAGCTTGCGGCCGACCTCTTCCGAGATCACCGTTCCGCCGGTCAGCACCGCGATGTCGCGGAGCATCTCCTTGCGTCGGTCGCCGAAGCCTGGCGCCTTCACCGCAAGCACCTGTACGGTGCCGCGGATCTTGTTCACCACGAGCGTGGCAAGTGCCTCACCGTCAACATCCTCAGCGATGATCAGGAGTGGTCGACCAGTGCCGACCGCCTTCTCGAGCGCTGGGAGTGCATCGGCGACTGCCGAAATCTTCTTGTCGGTGATCAGGATTGCTGGGTTGTCTAGCTGTGCCTCCATGCGATCTGAGTTCGTCACGAAGTAGGCTGAGATGTATCCGCGGTCGAACTGCATCCCCTCGGTGTACTCCTTGTCAAGTCCGAGCGACTGCCCCTCTTCTACGGTGATCACGCCATCCTTGCCGACCTTCTCCATAACCTCAGCGATCAACTCGCCAACGCTTGGATCAGCGGCAGAGATTGAGGCGACTGCGGCGATCTGCTCGCGAGTCTCAACCTTGCGGGACTGCGCCTTGATCTCGGCGACAACGGCGGCGACCGCCTTGTCGAGACCGCGCTTGATGACCATCGGGTTTGCACCTGCAGCAACGTTGCGCAGGCCCTCGGTGACGAGCGCCTGGCCGAGCACGACGGCGGTGGTGGTGCCGTCACCAGCCACATCGTCGGTCTTCGTCGCGACTTCCTTCAGGAGCTGCGCGCCCATGTTCTCGAAGTGATCTTCCAACTCAATGTCACGTGCAATCGTGACGCCGTCATTGGTGATGGTTGGGGCGCCGAACTTCTTGTCGAGCACCACGTTGCGGCCCTTCGGGCCGATCGTCACCTTTACCGTGTCGGCGAGCTTGTCGATGCCGCGCTTGAGCGCTCGTCGTGCCGCCTCATCAAATACCACCTGCTTTGCCATTGGGTCTCTCCTTCTCTATCTACGTTGGGTTACTTGGGCCTTCGTGGAATTAGTCGATGACGGCCAAGATATCCTTGGCGCCAACGATGAGGAACTCATCGCCATCAATCTTGAATTCGGTGCCGGCATACTTTGCGTGCAGGACGCGGTCGCCCACCTTCACGTCAATCGGTTCGCGCTTCCCGTCATCAAGGATGCGGCCTGGCCCAACGGCGACGACTTCGCCCTCCTGTGGCTTCTCCTGCACCGTGTCGGGCAGGATGATGCCGCTGGCAGTCTTCTCATCGCGTGGAACTGGCTTCACGACGACGCGGTCGCCGAGGGGTCGGAGTGCTGCCTTCTTGGCCATCGGTAGAACCTCCTTGTGGGCGGGTGTGCCGCCCCTGAACACTTGTGCCTACGCGGGCGAGGCACGTGCGCAGATGTTAGCACTCGAGGGCTTAGAGTGCCAACTCCAAGCGTGGAGGAGCGCCGCTCCCGCGTGGAAAGATGCGGTCGAAGTTCTCCGCAATGGCGCGAGCGAGCGTCTCAATCGGCTCGCCGCGACGCTCCGCGATCCACGCCAGGGTCAGGGCAACGTTGGCTGGCTCATTGCGGTGCGGATCTGGCGCCCCGGGCATGGTGAGCCACGGTGCGTCCGTTTCGGTCAACAGGCGATCGGGTGGAATCAACGCGACCCACTCCCCGGTCGCCGACTCCTCAGGCCGGAAGGCGAGTCCAGAGATGGAGACGGCCCCGCCGAGCGCGAGTGCCTCCTCGACGTAGGCGGCACTCCCCGAGGCACTGTGCAAGATGAAGGGGACCCGCCCACCGAACGCCTTGGCACCGCCAGGCGCGCCGATCGCCGAGCGCTTGAGCGTTGCCAGGAGCTCTCGCTGTGCCTCATCACCATCATTAAGCGAGCGGCAGTGCAGGATCAGCGGCTTGCCGAGTGCCGCTGCAACATCGATGTGCGCCTCGAGGTTTTCGATCTGATCTGCGAGCGGCGCGAAATCGCGCTTGGTGTCGATCCCCGTCTCGCCAATGGCCACCACACGCGAGTCGACCGCGCGCGCGAGCAGCGCATCGCGCCCTGGAGCATCGGTTACGGCCGTATAGGGGTGGATGCCAATCGCGAGGTCGGCCCACGGCAGATCTGGAGCGATCCGAAAGGCCCCCTCAGAGCTCTCGATGCCGTACGACGGAATGAGGAGTCGGACCACTCCCGCGTCGCGTGCGCGCGCAGCTACCTGCTGGTAATCGTCACTAAATCGATCCGCCTGTAGATGCCCGTGCGCGTCAGTCAGCAGCGGCATCGAGCGCGTCCGCCTCAAGTCGCGGGAAGAGCGGCTCTGGTGCGCCGAGTGGGCCGGCCGCGCCGAGTGCACCCCATGCGCCAATCTCGTCGAGCGACGGACCGTTGTGCCCGTTCGCGTCGTACGGCCAGGTGCGCCCGAGTAGCGTCCAGATTTTCGCAGCGATGGAGGGCATCACCGGCCCTGCATAGAGGGAGATAAGGCGACACGACTCAAGGAGATCACCGAGCACGCCGCGGAGCTTCTCCTCCGCCGCAGCATCACCGAGCTTCGCCGCCTTGGCGAGCTCCCACGGCTTTTCGGTATCGACAAACTTGTTCGCCATACCGACAAAGCCCCAGAGCGCACCCAACCACTCATGCAGCGCGTTGCGCTCTAGTGCTGCGATCGCCTCGCGTCGCGTCTCCTCCCAAGCGGCACCGAGGGTTGATGCGGCAGCCGGGCGCGGGAGCGGCGCATCGGTGAAGGCGCGGCTCGCGAGCGTTGTCGCGCGATTCACCAGGTTCCCATAATCATTGGCGAGCTCCGAGTTGTAGCGGCGAATGATGGAGTCCCAGCTCACATCGCCATCGCGATCAAACGGCACTTCGCGCAGCGCAACGAATCGTGCGCCATCAGCGCCGAGCGCGGCGACCGCATCATCTGGGTCAAGGAAGTTGCCACGGCTCTTGCTCATGCGCTCGCCGCTGGAGAGGAGCCAGCCGTGCACCCAGATCTTCTTCGGTGCGTCAAGCCCCGCGCTCCACAACATCGCCGGCCAGAAGACGGAGTGGAATCGATTGATGTCCTTGCCGATGATGTGCAGATCGGCGGGCCACCATGGCGCGCCAGCAGCCTCCGCCGGGAAGCCCGCGCCAGTGAGGTAGTTGATCAGGGCGTCGTACCAGACGTAGATGGTCCCCGCCTTCGGGTCACCCTCCCCCGTTGCGGTCAGCGCGCTACTCCCATCTTCATAGATTGGGAATGGGATCCCCCACGTTGCCCCTTCGCGGCTGATCGAGAAATCTTCCAACCCCTGGCGGACAAATCCGAGCATCTCGTTCCGTCGATATTCGGGCTGCACGGGCGATGGATCCTGCGTCAACCAGGCCTCAAGACGCTCCTGGTAGGCGCTGAGTCGGAAGAACCAGTTGCGCTCAGTCAGCCACTGCAGCGGGATGCCTGGATGGTTGGGGCAGACGGTCTTGTCGCCCTCCTTGACCACGTCATCGGCGTTGCGGAACCCCTCGTTGGGGCAGTACCAGCCTTCATAGCTGCCGACGTAGATATCCCCTGCGGCGAACGAGCGCCGAACCATCTCCTGCGCGGCAAGGGTGTGGTCCGCGTCGGTGGTGCGAATGAATTGATCGGGGCTAATCAACAGCTTCGCCTCGCTCGCCTGGAAGAGGGCAACCTTGGCGTCAACGAAGGCCTTCGGTGTCACCCCCTCCTCTGCGGCGCGGGCGGCGATGTTGACCGAGTACTCGTCCGTGCCGGTCAGGAAGCGCACCTCGTCACCGCGCATGCGGCGCCAACGGGCGATGGCATCGGCGCCGATCACCTCATAGAGCGTGTGCAGGCCAGGCTTGTTATTGGCATACGCGATGGCTGTCGTTAGGTAGTACCGCATCGTGGGCGATTGTCGCAGAAGAGCGCGACCCCAGCGCGATACGCCCGCAGTATCCGCACCGTGGGAGGGTGCCAGAGCAGGCGTACGGCTCCTGCGGGTCACGTGATCCGGGCCGCCGCCGCACAAGGAGGCGCAATGAACAAGGTTATGCTCGCTGGCAGGATCACCAAGCCCGTCGAATTGAAAACGCTCCCCTCAGGCTCCAAGGTCGCGGTGGGGAGCGTCGCAACCCATGACTTCCGCGGCGGCGAGGAGCGCACGGAGTTTCACCGGCTCGTCTTCTGGGAGAAGCTCGCCGAGATTGCCGCAGCCCATCTGCAGGCCGGCTCGCTCGTAAGTATCGATGGCCGCCTTAAGACCCACGAGTGGGAGAGCGAAGGGTCGCGCCGCTGGATGACCGAGGTGATCGTGAATCGCCTGGAGTTCCTCGGTCCAAAGCCGCAGTCCGGTGACCCGGTGGCACAAGGGTCAGAGCCGACTGATCTCGGTGAGGCCGAGTACGGCGAGGAGATCGCGCCAGTTCGCGCCTAGCTCTCGGCGTCGATGCCCTCTGGTGCCACGTCGTCATGGGCGAGGTTCCAGAGGCGTCGACGTTCAAGCCCCCACAGGGTGGCGATGCGTCGAATCGCCGCGCTGCGCGACTCACCCGCCGTCACAGCGCGCCCCACAAGTTCGAGTGCTGCCGCATATGGGCCCTCGGGATCATCGGTGTCAGGTAGATCTGCGGCCGCCTGCGCACCGACAACGATGACGAACTCACCACGCGCATCAAGCTCCCCCGCACTCACCGCCGCTGCGAGTGCACCGAGGGTGCCGCGGCGAATCTCCTCGTGCAACTTCGTGAGCTCGCGACAGATTGCTCCCACGCGGTCGTCGCCGCACACGCGCGCCAGATCGACCAGTGTCGCGGCCACACGCGGCCCCGCCTCATAGATCACGGTGCCGCGCTCATCAGAGGCGATGGCACCAAGCACCTTGGTTCGGTCGACGCCACTCCGCGGCAGGAAACCCTCAAATGACCAGCGTGGGCCGGTGACGCCCGCTGCGACGACCGCCGCGAGGAGTGCGGATGCGCCGGGGATAGGGATCACACGGATCCCTGCAGTGACCGCAGCGGCAACGAGCGTTCCCCCCGGGTCACTAATTAGTGGCGTGCCAGCGTCGCTGATCAGCGCGACAGCGGTGCCAGACTGCAGCCGGGCGATGATCGGCGCAACTCGGTCGGCCTCATCGAAACCTGGAAGGGCCGTCACCTCTGTCTGCACGCCAATGCTGGCGAGGAGCGGGCGAGAGACACGCGTGTCTTCGGCAACGATCAGTCCAACCTCGCGAAGCACCGCCGCTGCACGCGGCGTGAGATCGGCGAGATTACCGATCGGGGTGGAGACGATATGCAACGCCCCAGGCGTTGCGCCACCGCCGCGCAGGTCGTCAGTCAAGCTTCGGGCGCCGCCGAGGGTAGAGATAGTCGCTTCCACTGCTCCGCCCCCCCACCTTCGCGATTGGCGGCATCTGGCGCTTGAACTCCGATCGACGAATCATCTCACTCACCCGTAGGACGAATTCGCGATCAAAGCCCTCCGCGATCACGTCCTCAAGCGGCAGGCGACGATCAACGATGCGGTAGAGCACGCGATCAAGGGTTGGGTAATCAAATCCACCCTCACCCTCGTCGGTCTGACCCGGCCAAAGATCGGCGCTCGGCGCCTTCTCAATGATCTGCGTCGGCACGCCGAGGTGGCGCGATAGCTCGCGCACCTGCGTCTTGTACAGATCACCGATTGGGTTGAATGCCGAGGCGGCATCGCCGAAGATCGTGGAGTAGCCGATCAGCATCTCGCTCTTGTTCCCCGTGCCGACCACTACCCCACGGTGCAGGGCTGAGCGGTCATAGAGCGTGGTCATTCGTAGTCGTGCCGCCATATTCCCCCGCCGCAGCGGGGTCACGCTCTCACCTGCGGGCAGGTTCGCGATGAGTGCCGCCAACGGCGCCTCAATTGAGATGAGCTCACTCTGGCAGCTGAGGTCGTTGACGATCGCCTCCGCGTCAGCCCTCGAGCTGGGCGATGACCCCGCCGTTGGCATCAGCACAGCCACCAGACGATCTGCGCCGATGGCTGCGGCGGTCAGGTAGGCAACCAGCGCGGAGTCAATGCCGCCGGAGAGGCCGAGGAGAACTCGCTCGGCGCCAGTGCTCGCCACATGCGAGGTGATGAAGGAGCGGCACATGGCCGCGACCATCTCGGGGTCAATCGCGAGTTCGTCGTGAGGTGCACTACCGCTCTCGCCTTTCATTAGGCTGCCTACGCCTCCTCGAGGCCGGCGCGGGTGGCGATGATGCGGTCGTATTCGCGGCGCGTCAGCTCCAGACGCTCATCACGCAGGAGTGGGAGTGCGGTGCGGGCGCGTGCCACCTCGTCAAGATCGATCTCGGCCAAGAGGAGCGCCTCTTCGAAGAGTGGCGCCTCTGCGAGCACGACACCGTCGGGCCCAATCACGCGCGAGCCACCCCAGAAGATCAGTGACTCGTCGACGCCGACCCGATTGGTGAAGGCAACATAGGAGGTCGTGAGCGCCGCGGTCGCACGAAGCAGGGTGCCCCAGGATGCTGCGGAGCCAAGCCCCTGATCGGCATCCACGCTTGCGCCGCGCGCCGGTCCCGCCGCCACGTTGATGAGGAGCTCGGCCCCATCCTGCGCAAGGATCGATGGCAGCGTTGGATGCCAGAAGTCCTCGCACACACCGATGCCGATTCCGACATCGCCCTGAACCGCTGATCCACCAAGAGCCGCTCGGGTCGCGCGAATCGCATCGCCCGCCGCGAGGAAGCGTCGCTCATCAAAGAGCCCGTACGTTGGTAGAAAGCACTTGCGCGCCACATGTCGCACCTCACCACCCTCCAGGAGTGCCGCGGCGGCGAAGAGTCGATGGTCATCGGTTGACTCAACAAATGAGACAACTGCAGAGGGACCGCCGCTCGTGAGCCTTGCCAGCGCTTGGAGGCGTGGATCGGTTCGTCGCATCGCAACCTCTGGCGCGAGGTCTTGCAGTTGATACCCGGTCAGGCCGAGCTCGGGGAAGATCACAAGATCGGCGCCTGCGGCACGAGCCTCAGCGATCTTCGCTTGATGCAGGGCGAAGTTCTGCGCGAGGTCGCCAAGTGCCGGGGCGATTTGCGCGAGGGCGAGCAATCTGCGTCGCATCAGCCCCTACTTTTGCAAGTCCCACGTGTGGATCGACCACGCGTATAACGGGCTTTGCACATCTGCCGCTTGCGTCGCCCAGGTAAAGCGGTTCCGAAGTAGTGCGTAGGAGGGATCCCCCCAGAGGAGGAGATACGGCCGCTCGCTCCGTCGGAGCGATTGAATGGTGGCGTAGATACCGACGCGCGAGCTAATGCTCCCGGCTGATACGCCTTGGGCCAGGAGCTGATCGACGCCCGAGCTCGACCAGCAGACGAAGTTCTTCCCAGCCGGTGCCTCTTCGGTTGGGCAGGCGCTGGAGGCGAAGATATCCGAGTCATCGGGATCAAGGCCCCACTGCCACGCGCCGAGATAGAGATCAAAGTCGTTTGGGTAGCGCAGCCGTGGCGCGATGTCCGTGGCAAACGGAAGCTCGGCGACGGCGAGCGAGATGCCGCACTCAGCAACCTGGTCAACGATCAGCTGGGCCGCACGGGTTCGCGCAACCTGGCCCTCCCGAACGATGATGTCAGCCTCAAGTCGCGTACCGGCGCGAGCGAAGACGCCATCCTCACCTGCGACCCATCCGTCGGCAATGAGCGCGGCGCGTGCACCAGCGACATCGCGCGTGGCCTCTGCTGCGGCGGGGTTTTCAGCCGCCCACGAGGTTGGCGCCACGGTGCTGGAGATCTTGATCCCGGTCTCATCTGTTGCGCCAGTGATGATTGCTGGCAGGTCGACGCACGAGGCGAGGGCGCGGCGGATAACGCTGCTGGCGAAGAGGCGCCCTTCGCGTGTATTGAACGCAAGGTAGTTGTAGCCGCGAAGCGACGCGGTGTGGAGCAGCGTGGCGTCGTCGCTCACGCTCAGACCAGCAACATCTGCGGCTCGAAGGTCAGGAGCCCAATCAATCGCACCCCCTTGAAAGGCCTTCAGCACACCGGCGGGCGATGCAAAGACCGTCAGGGTCATCGCCGACATCGGCGGCTCGCCAAGGGCGAATCCCTTGAAGGCGGCGAGCTGCACGAAGGTACCGGGCACACGCTCGACGAATTCGTACGGCCCAGCGCCGATAGGTGCGCTCTGTACGTCGAGAAGTAGGAACGCGGCGCCAAGCTGCCCTTCAGTTGGTGCGAGGAGTAGTCCCTCCAGCGCAGCCAGCCGCACGTAGAGCGCACGTGCGTACTGTTCGTCGTCGCGGCTCCCCGTCGGCTCGCCAGCGCTGCTGAGTTGCGGATAGCCGCGTGGGTCTGGTAGATCGAGGCCAGCGTCGGCAAGGGTGCGCTCCAGCTCGGTGACGCGCGATGCATAGGTGCAGTTTGTCCCCCCCGAGGCGGCGCATCCGCCGCCGTCAATATCGGCGGCAATGTTCTCGCGGGTCAGGGAGACCGCATTGCGATCTGCCGCTTGAACCTTGGCTTGGAGTCGAGCCAGTGATGCGGTGAGCGTGCCCTTGGGTAGGATTGGGATGGTGAGTCCGCGTGTCTGCCAGGGTGCCCATGGCGACTTCAAGGTGAAGGTGAGCGCACCGTCTGCCTCCGCCTCCACAGAGGCCAGGTGGTTCCCGACCACGGCGCAAATGTCGCTCACAAGCGGACAGCGCGTTGAGGCTGCAAGTTCATAGGTAAAGATCACATCGTCGGTGGTGAGTGGCGACCCATCGTGGAAGGTGAGCCCCGAGCGCAGTGTGACGCGCCATTTCGTGCCGCCTGCCGCACTCGAGGCGTCGCCATCGGCGAGCACCGGGGTTGGCGCGAAGGCGGCATCGGCGCGGTAGAGACCAGCGTGGACCATGGAGCCAACGAGGGCGGAGGCATCGTCGGAATAGGCGAGCTCTAGGCCGGCGGGCTCACCGACGATTCCAACCTGCAGGGTGCGACCGGAGATGACCGTGCAGCCAGCGAGCAGGGTTGCCGTTAAGAGAGCTGCCGCAAGGAACTTTAGGCTCCGATGCATCGGCATCTCCCCTCTCGCTCTCTCGTGGATCGGCGGGTGCCGATCTCTCCACAGGATAAGGGTTTGCCGTGCACTTTTGTGGCGGAGCGACCCGCCCGCACGAATCGCCTATGCAGCGAGGGCCGCGTAGGCGCGCTCAACGAGGCCGCACTCTGTCTGGAAGTCCAGGAGGGCAATCGCCTCATCCATCGGCACCCAGCGCACCTCGTCGAACTCTTTATCCCACTGATCGAACGAACCGCCGATCGCTTCCATCAGGTAGTAGTGTACCGTTTTGTCGATGCGCTCCCCGCCGCGCGTAAACGAGTAGTGAATGGCATCAAAATACGAGAGGATCTGCACCTCAAGGCCCGTCTCTTCGCGCACCTCGCGAAGCGCCGTCTCCTCTCGGGTCTCACCCTCTTCAGGGGTCCCCTTCGGAAGTGACCAGATGAAGCCGTCGCGCTCTCGACGACGGCGTCCAATCACGATCTCTGGTCGGCCACCGACACCTCGAATGACGAGTCCTCCAGCCGACATTGCGCTGCGGCGTGTTGCTCCCATGCGCTGCTCCCTCACCTTACCGATGGGCGGGCGGCCGGGGCCGTACCCGCGATTGAGCCGATGGTAGCCCCCGCAGCGGCGGCGCGCTGCTCAGGCGCGGGGCGCTACCCTAGGGGCACGCGTGGCGACGCAGCAGCGGCCGCGCACAACAGAGGGGAGGGGCCGTGGGAGACCACTTTTCGGCACGACGCTCGCTCGGCGCGGGTCTCCCTGACCGCATCGCCCTTGAGCTCCTCCCGCAGCCTGCAACCCCCTGGGGGCAACTCCCGCTGGTGCTGAAGATCCTGATCGAAGGTGCCGCCCGGCGCTCTGGCGACGGCTTTGTGCAGCCAGAGGACCTACACGCCTACCTGGCATGGCGGCCGGGTGCCGCCGCATCGGCGACGGGCGATGAGCGAGAGGTTCCCTTCTCCCCCGCGCGCGTGGTGCTGCAGGACTTCACCGGTGTGCCCGCCGTCGTTGACCTTGCCGCCCTCCGCAACGCCGCGACGGAACTCGGCATCGATCCGCATCGCATCAATCCGCAGGTTCCCGCCGACCTGGTGATCGACCACTCGGTGCAGGTTGATCGCTGGGCAACGCGCGAGGCACTCGAGCAGAACGTTGCCAAGGAGTACGAGCGGAACACCGAGCGCTACCAACTGTTGCGTTGGGCGCAGGGCGCCTTCGGTAAGTTCCGCGTCGTTCCGCCCGGAGCCGGCATCGTGCACCAGGTCAACCTTGAGAACCTCGCCACCGTTGTGCGCGTCGAAGAGGTTGACGGTACGCCACTCGCCTTCCCTGACAGCTGCGTGGGCACCGACTCGCACACCACCATGATCTCGGGCCTCGGCGTGCTCGGCTTCGGCGTCGGTGGCATCGAGGCCGAAGCGGTACTGCTCGGCGAACCACTCTTCTCGCCCATCCCCACCATCGTGGGGCTGCGACTCACTGGGCGACTCCCAGCGGGAACCACCGCAACAGATCTTGTCCTCACCGTCACGGAGCGCCTCCGCGCACATGGCGTTGTTGGCGCATACGTAGAGGCGTTCGGCGACGGGCTGGCAACAATCTCTCTCGCCGATCGGGCGACGATTGCCAACATGTCGCCAGAGTTTGGCGCAACGACAACACTCTTTCCAATTGATGAGATCACCCTCGACTATCTGCGAACGACGGGGCGCAGCGGCGAGAGCGTCGCACTCGTAGAAACTTACGCAAGGGCACAGGGCCTGTGGCGCACCGCTGGCGCCGAGCCGCTCTACGACGCGATCGTTCATATCGATCTTGGCGGGGTGGTCCCGTCGTTGGCCGGACCACGACGTCCGCAAGACCGCGTGGATCTGCCGAACCTCGGCGCGAGCTTCGCCACCGCCTATCCCGATCGTGCCGGCGCTGACGCACATCACGCCACAGCAACCTCAACGAACGGCGACTACGAGTTGCACGATGGTGCCGTTGCGATTGCCGCGATCACCTCGTGCACCAACACCTCGAACCCGTCGGTGATGATCGCCGCCGGTCTCCTCGCCCAGCGTGCCGTTGCGCGCGGCATGCAGGTGCCAACATGGGTGAAGACGAGCCTGGCGCCAGGCTCCAAGGTGGTGACCGCCTATCTCGAACGCGCGGGGCTCCTGGCACCGCTGGAAACGCTCGGCTTCAACGTGGCCGGTTACGGCTGCACCACCTGTATCGGTAACTCCGGCCCACTCGACACGGGGGTCTCTGCCGCCATTGAGTCAGGTGACCTCACCGTTGCCGCCGTGCTCTCAGGGAATCGCAACTTTGAAGGTCGCATCCATCCGTCGGTACGCGCCGCCTACCTCGCATCCCCACCACTCGTGGTGGCACTCGCACTCGCCGGGCGCGTGACGCTCGACCTCACGCAGGAGCCGAGCGATGACGAGATCGGCACCGCTGTTGCAGCCGCGGCCGACGCCTCGCTCTACCGCAGCAGCTACAAGGATCTCTTCGCCGGCGACGCACGCTGGCAGAACCTCGCGAGCCCAACAGGCGAAACGTACGCATGGGATGCGAGCTCAACGTATGTCTCGCGACCAGCCTTCACGGAGGGGATCAGCCCCGAGCCGCAGCCGATTGCCGACATCGCTGGCGCGCGCGCCCTCTTGATGCTGAGTGGCTCCGTGACGACCGACCACATCTCCCCTGCCGGCTCGATTCGCATCGACTCCCCCGCCGGTCGCTGGCTCATTGAGCACGGTGTCGCAGCTGGCGACTTCAACTCCTACGGCGCACGACGTGGCCACGACGAGGTGATGATGCGCGGCACCTTCGCCAACATTCGCCTTCGCAACGCCCTCGCTGGCGGCAAGGAGGGTCCAGTCACCCGCCACCACCCATCGGGAGAGATCCTCGCCGTCGCCGACGCTGCCACGCGCTATCAGAGCGAAGGGTGCGACTTGATCATCCTCGCGGGCAAGGAGTACGGCTCAGGCTCGTCGCGCGACTGGGCCGCCAAGGGGACGCGCATGCTCGGCGTACGCGCCGTAATCGCACAGTCCTACGAGCGCATCCACCGCTCCAACCTCATCGGCATGGGCGTTCTGCCAATCCAGTTCCTGGCGGGCGAGAGCGCCGAGACACTGGGCCTGACTGGCACTGAGCGCTTCGATATCGCCAGTATTGGCAGCTGCACCGCTCGCTCAGAGATTCGCATCAGCGCTCAGCCCGTCGACAACACCGATGCCCCAACCGGCCCTGCAAAGGAGTTCTCAGCGCTCGTACGCCTCGACGGCCCAAACGAGGTGAACACCTACCGCAATGGCGGAATCATGCCAGCGGTGCTGCGAAGGATGGCGAAGAGCAGCTAGCTGCTACTCAAATTGTCCGATCACATCCACGAGAAGGTCCGCAAAACGAGCTGAGTCCACCCCTACGGCAACATCCACTGAGGCGGCGCGTCCGCGATCACGTAGCCGCTCGGGGAACCAATCCACCACTGTCCTGCCACGCTGAAGATCAGCGAGCTCGATGTCAACAGCGGCGTGCACTACGGCAACGAGTTCAGGGTCTACCAGGTGCGCCACTGCAACCGCGTCATGGATTGCGCAGTAATTCCATCCATAACGCTCTTGGTAAAACACCTCAAAAAAGCCAAGCAGATCAGAGAAGACGCGTCCGGCTCGGTTGCCAGTCGCCTCAAGGCGCTCCCGCTCAGCGGCCCCCATCTTGGCAAGATGCGTCGCATCAAGGCCAACCATGGTGATCGGGATCCCGCTTGCGAATACGACAGCGGCAGCATCTGGATCGACGTAGACGTTGAACTCTGCCGCGCTCGTAACGTTTCCTTCGCCGACCGCACCGCCCATCCATGAGATGTGCGAAACCTTCGAGATCAGCTCGGGGTGCGCTTGGATGAACAGCGCGATATTCGTGAGCGGCCCGAGCGGCGCCAAGACGACCGGCTCTGGCGAAGCGGCAAGGAGCGTTGCAATCAGATCGACCGCGCCAGCTTCGTGCACGTGGCCTGCGGGTTCTGGAAGGTCTGCCCCCTCGAGGCCTGACTCCCCGTGAACATATGCGGCCGTGAAGAGTGGTCGCACCAGCGGCACCGCAGCACCGGCCGCAACAGGCATATCGTGGGCGCCCAACAGCGCGAGTACCCGCCGGGTATTCAGGAAGGTGTTCGGCAGGGTTGAGTTCCCCGCAACTACCGTGACGCCAAGCAGATTCAGTTCAGGTCGCGCGATAGCGATAGCAATTGCCATTGCATCATCGTGCCCTGGGTCGCAATCAATGATGAGAGGGAGCGGCTTCGCACGAGTGCCGAGTGGAGCGCGACGTGGCGAGTTTGGATACGGCGTTGAGAGTGGCATTGGATTCGGCGTCAGTGGGCTCACGCGCGGACTATACAGCCTAGGTGGTGGGCGATACTGGACTCGAACCAGTGACCTCACGGATGTGAACCGTGCGCTCTAACCAACTGAGCTAATCGCCCTAGGGCGGAGATTCTACTAGGTTCAGCCAGCCAGACTCCTGAGGATGAAGTTCTCGAGCAGGTTCAGCACGATCATCGTGACGAGCGGCGACCAGTCCACGCCGCCGAACGTTGGCAGGATGCGCCGGGCTGGGGCGAGGATCGGCTCGCTCATGTCGTAGATGATTCGCGAGATCCGATAGTTGCCGGAGGGGTCGAACCAGGAGAGGAGTACGCGCCCCAGAATTACCCACCAAAGGGTCTGAAAAACGAGACCAACGATCGCTGACGTACTCATACCTACAGCCTACCCGCGCGGCCCAAAGAGCGCGCTCCCCACCCGCACCTCGGTGGAGCCCTCGCTGATCGCGACCTCGAAGTCGCCGCTCATCCCCGCGGAGCGCAGTGGTCCAAGGTGTAAGCCGAGCGCCTGTGCGTCGGCGTCCACTTGTGCTGCAAGTGTTTGGAACTGGGCGAAGGTTGGGCGTGCCGCCTCCCCACCCGCCGTGAGCCTCCCCACCGTAAAGAGCCCGGCCAAGGTGACTGGAGCGCCTTTAACGATTGCGGCGATGGCGGGGAGCGCCGCGCGCAGGCCCTCGGGCGTGAAGCCCGACTTGGCCGGATCTTCGTCCACGTTCACCTGAAGTGCGATCTCGATCGGTTTGGCTCGCTCGGTGGCGAGTGCGGCGATACGCTCTAAAAGGTCAACGCTCCCCACGGTGGCGATGCGGTCGGCAGCCTCCATCGCGCGTCGCGCCTTGTTGGACTGCAGCGGGCCGATCAGGACCCAGGTGAGATTCGCTGCGGGTCGCAGGGCCGCAACAGCAGCGCGCTTCGCTTCAAGCTCTTGCACACGGTTCTCACCGAAGAGGGTGCATCCAGCGTCAACGATGGCCACGATCTGCTCGGCGGCCACACCCTTCGTGACCACCATGAGTTCGGCAGGGCCGGCGGCGTGGACGCGCGTGAGTAGTTCGCGATAGCGGGTGGTGAGATCAGCGGCGCTTAGCATCGCCTGGGGTTACCCCCAGCAACTAGGAGATGCGGTTGCGCGGACGCAGGAAGGCTGGGATATCGAGATCGCTTAAGTCGACCTCCTCTGGCTGCGGAGCGACTGGCAGGGGTACCTGGTCGGCCTCGTCACGGCCAACTGGGGTGGACTCAGGTGTGGGGGTGTAGGTGAAGCTCTCCGTCGGAGTCTCCTGCACGGCGACGCCATCGTCACGCAGGCTCCATGCGCCACTATCGGTCGCTCGGTATGGGGCGCGTGGGCTGGAGGTCGAACCCTGTCGATCCGCTGAGAAGCCGGTGGCAATCACGGTGATCTGAATCTCATCGCCGAGCGACTCGTCGAGCGAGGTGCCGAAGATGATGTTTGCCTCGTCGTCTGCGCGTGCGGTGATGTGGTTGATCGCCTCGTTCACCTCATGGAGTGTGACGGTAGCCGAAGCGGCGACGTTGATCAGCACGCCTGTAGCGCCCTGGATGTCGACCTCGAGGAGTGGTGAGGCAATCGCGATCTCAGCTGCGGAGGTGGCACGGTTCTCGCCACTGGCGCGACCGATCCCCATCAGGGCGGAGCCAGCGTCGCGCATGATCGAACGCACGTCGGCGAAGTCGAGGTTGATGATGCCAGGCACCGTGATGACATCGCTGACGCCCTTGACCGCCTGGCGCAGCACGTCGTCGGCGATGCGGAACGAGTCTTCCATAGAGGTCTGGCGGCTAACGACACTCAGGAGTCGCTCGTTAGGAATGACGATGAGGGTGTCGACATGCTTGCGCAGTTCGTTCACGGCAGCCTCGGCTACCGCAGCGCGACGTCGCCCCTCAAAGACGAACGGCTTGGTGACGATGCCGATCGTGAGGGCGCCAATCTCCTTAGCGATCTTCGCAACGACAGGTGCAGCGCCCGAGCCGGTGCCGCCACCCATGCCAGCGGTCACAAAGACGAGGTCGGAGCCCTCAAGGGCGGCGCGCAGATTTTCGATATCTTCCTGGGCGGCGCGCTCACCCACGGCAGAGTCACCGCCGGCGCCGAGGCCACGAGAGATCCCGTCACCAATGCGGATGCGGGTTGGGGCGTGGGACTTCACCAACGCCTGGGCATCGGTATTCACGGCGATGAACTCCACGCCGAGCAACTCGGCACGAATCATGCGATTGACGGCGTTGGATCCTGCGCCGCCGACACCGACGACGCGAATAAGCGCGAAATTCTCGGTTTGCGCTGCCATCGACTCCATGCCCTCCGGACCTGTTGCCTCGACTCTGCGCCGCCCGGGGCTAGCCCCGTTTAGACGACGCCCTCCCGTCGATCCCGCGAAGTGTAGCAGCGCCCCGCCCGCAGTTCGCGGCGGGTTGGGTTACCCCCGAATGCGACCGAGGAGGTTGCGCACCCAAGCGAACAGGCGCCCTACGAATCCTGCTTCTGGCTCCTCGGCGATCCCCGCCTCATCCAGGCCGCGAGCGACCCAAGAGAAGAGGCCGAGCACGGCCGCCTGGCCAGGCCCGTGGAACTCGTCAAGGATCCCCAGAATTGGCCCAGTTGGCGATGCAACGCGAACCGGCGCCTTCAGGATCTCACGTCCAAGCGCCTCAACGCCTTGAAGCAGCGCCCCACCGCCGGTCAAGACAACGCCTGCGCTGGTCACCTCTGGGCCCGCCTTGGCGATCACGCCAGCGATCAGTTCAAAGATCTCGCTCATACGTGGCTCGATGATGCGAGCGAGCTCGAGTCGGCCAATGCGCCGACCAGCTGGCTCATCGGGAACGTTGTACTGCTCCGCGTCACTGGCGGTGCGCGGGTCGCAGGTGCCGTAGGTCATCTTCAGCTCTTCGGCGGCAAGGAGGCTCGTCTTGAGCCCGATCGCCACGTCACGAGTAATGAAGGCGCCGCCGATTGGCAGGACCGCCGTATAGACGACCGCATTCTGGTGGAAGATCGCGATATCGCAGGTCTCTGCCCCGACATCAACCAGGACTGTTCCGAGTTCACGCTCGGTCTCAGTGAGCGTCAGCTCGGCAGCGGCGAGCGACGCTGGAACGTAGTCGTCGACCGCGATGCCAGCAGCCTGCACGCACTTCTCAAGATTCTGTACGGCGGTGCTGCCGGCGGTAATGAGGTGCGCTCGAGCCTCGAGTCGGTAGGCGATCATGCCCCGTGGCTGCTGGATCCCCTCCTGGCCATCCACGATGTACGACGAGGGAAGCACATTGAGCAACATGCGCGAGTTCGGTACCTCGATCGCACGGCAGACCTCAAGGACGCGATCCACGTCGTCATCGCGAATCTCACGATCGGGATTGGCGACGGCTACCTGGCCGCTCGTGTTCACCCCCAGCACATGGTTCCCGGAGATGGTGATCGTGGCGTGCTCAATGTGATAACCGGAGAGGCGCTCAGCGGCATCAACGGCGGCGCGGATTGCGGCGCCCGTCTTCTCGATGTCGGTGACAACACCCTTGCGCATCCCTTGGTTCGGGTAGGTCCCCTTACCAATGACGCTGATGGAGCCATTCTCGCCACCAATGTGCGCAATGGCGCATGAAACCTTCGAGGTGCCGATATCAATCGCGGCGATCGTTGTGTAGCGCTCTTCTGCCATTTAGTTGCCCCCTCCACTCTGCGCGCTCATCTTGCGCATCATACCCCTGCTCACCCGAACGCCACGCCCTATCTGCACCATCACGGGCTCACCGTGGGGGCTGCGGGGCTTGGCGATGGATCAGAGGGAGCCGGGCTAGTGCTGGGGCTGGGACTTGGACCCACGGATGGTGGTGGCGGTCGCACACCCTTCGCCGTGTAGGTGCCAGCCTGGTCGTCGGCGAGGATGACCCAACCGATCCGCGTCTCCCGTCCGGCGAGCAGGCTGCGCAGCAGCCGAACCTGGCCTGGGATCATGCTGGTTGGGCGGATGGTGGCGGAGTAGATGCCGAAGACTGCATGCCACTCGATCGATGGCCCGGTGGCCTCCACCACGAAGCCGAAATCGCTGAGGAGGCGGAGGGTCAGGGTGGTGGCGCTGGTGCCGAGGTCCTCTGGCGTCAGGGAGGCGAGGCGCGTGGCCACATCGAGCTCGGTTGCCGTGAGTTGCCGAACCGTCAGGAGTGGGCTTGGCCCGCGATCGTCGTAGAGGAGGGGGGCCGCCGCAAGTGCCGCTGCCGCCGTCGGCGCCAGATCGAGCGTGTCAATGTTGCCAAGGAGTTCGCCGCTCTCGGTGACGGCGTAGGCCAGATCGCCGATCTGCCAGCGCAGCAGGAGTGACTTCTCGCGCACTCGGATCTGAATCCCATCAGGAAGCCCAGCGCTGACCCGCACAGAGGCGACGAGCGGCAGCGCTGCCACCGCCTCCTCTGCGGCGCGGAGGTTCACGCCGAGGAGGCTGCTGCCGATCGGAATGTTTGCAGCCGCGATCACCGCCTCGGGATCAAGGAGCAGGGCGCCGACGACTGAGATGTTGCCGACCGTCGTGAGGCTGGCGCGCGCAGCCACCGGAGGTAGGAGGAACGCCGCCACCAAGATTGCGCCGAGGGCAATCGGACGCAGCCGAGCCGCCGCTCCAGGAGTGAGACGTGGACCTCGCCCCGACGTCGCGCCAGGCTCTTCGTTCGGGTGCCGATTCGCGGAGCCTCTGACTGGCGTCACGCCAGCGCGCCGACGGCTTCCGCCAAGCCCAGGGCGTACGCCGAGCGGCGCCTCACCCGGGGCGAATGGTCGTGCGCCTGCACCGCGATGCTGCCCGCGATCCCCTGTCGATGATCTGCGATCGCTCATTGCGCGCTACGCGACGCAGGACGCGCCGCCGCTGCAGCGACAAGCTCAACGCACAGCTCCGTAAAGCTTGAGCCACCCGCCATCACCAGTGCGGGGAAGAGCGAGATCGGCGTGAAGCCAGGGAAGGTATTCACCTCTGAGAGGTACCAGTGGCCGGCGCGTTCGCCGCTCCGCGCCATCAAGAAGTCCATGCGTGCGAGGCCACGACTCTGGGCGGCGGTGAAGAGCGCAACGGCGGCGGCGCGCATCTCATCTGCAAGGGCCGGTGGCAGGTCGCTTGACGTCGTGGTGCGCGAGACGCCCGGCGCGTACTTGGCGTCGTAATCGTAAAACTCACGGCCGGGAAACACCTCGCCAGGGCCGAATGCCTGCACCGATCCGTTCGTGCGCTCGAGAACAGCAACCTCCAGCTCGCGGGCGCGCTCAAGATAAGGCTCAAGCATCGCGCGATCGCCAAAGCGCAACGCCTCGTCAACCGCATCTGCCCAATCGGCCGACGTGTGTGCGATCTTCATGCCGATCGACGATCCGTGCGCTGTGGGCTTGCCGATCAGTGCGCCCGTCGACGTGTGCTCGTTGGCAAATGCGGCGATGGTACGAAGGAGACCCTCGCGGTCTGACGACCACTCGCCTTGTGTGATGACGAGCTCGGGGAGCGTCGCTACTCCGCCTTTGCGCGCGAGCGCCTTGAAGCGCGGCTTGTCCATGCCGAGGGCTGCGACTGCGGGGGTGTCACCGACATAGTTCAGCCCGGCCGCCGCAGCCGCTGCGGCGATCGTGCCATCTTCATCGCCCGGTCCATGCAGCGCAGGGACGACGATCGTTGCTGGTGCCGATGCGGCAACGCTTTGGAGATAGGTATCGAGCGCCATGGGCTGTGTGCCACTGAGTGCTGGCGCGGTGAGATCCGTGTATGCGCCGCCAGGGAGATCACCACGGCGGTGCGCCGCTGGCAGCGGGCGGAGCGAACCATCTCGTGCGATATGTGCCTGGGTGACTGCTAGGCCGGCATCGAGCAGCGCGGCGGCGATGGCGGTGCCAGAGATCGTGGAGATATCCGACTCCGCACTCCTCCCGCCGAAGAGCACGAGGACTGGTGGGAGAGCGCTGTGCCCGCTCACGCGGCGGACTCCCCGATGAAGGCGATCTCTGTGGCGAGGGTGATTCCGGACTGTGCGTGAACCGCATTGCGGCAGGCGTCGTGGAGCGCGCGGATCTCCGCTGCGGTCGCTCCCCCACGATTGAGGATCCAGTTGGCGTGCATCTCGGAGACCTCTGCACCGCCCATGCGCACGCCCTTCATCCCCGCAGCCTCAATGAGAGCGCCCGCGCTCAGCTCGCCCGGGGGATTGCGAAAGACGCTGCCAGCGCTCGGAATGCCGAGCGGCTGATGCTCGCGACGCCAGCGGCGAATCTCCTCAAGATGCGACTTGATCAGCTCTGGCTCGCCTGGTGTCAGGGTGACCCTCGCCCCCAGGATCACCTCGCTGCCCCCCTCTGGTCGCTTGAATCGCGACTCGCGGTAGCTGAACGCCGCGTCGGCGATAGAGATCTCCGACTCGGAGCCATCCGCGCGGAGGAGCGTGATGGAGGTGGTGATCGCGGCCATCTCGCCGCCGTGCGCTCCAGCATTTGCCCAGATTGCGCCACCGATGTTCCCCGGAATGGCGAGGGCGAACTCAAGCCCGGTGAGCCCCGCCTCGGCGGCAATCGTCGACGCCTTCGCCATGGGGACCCCTGAATCGAAGGAGATCGTTCCCGCAACCTGATCGACGTCGTACCCCGCGCTGCGATTGAGGGCGACGATGCCGCGAATGCCCGCGTCCCCCACCACCACATTGCTGCCGCGCCCAAGGATTCGCAGTGGCCAGCCGCGTGACGCAGCGAGGCGAACCAGCCCACGCAGGGCGAAGCGATCGCGAATGGTGACCATGAGGTCGGCCGGCCCACCGACACGCATCGTGGTGTGTTCGGCGAGTGGCTCGTTGCGCAGCACCTTCAAGCTGAGTCGGCGCTCCAGTTCGCGAGCGGCAACCTCGGCATCGGCCCACGGCTGATGCGTGTGCACCTCGCTCATTCCCGACCGCCCAGTTGCAGCAGCCTCTGCGCGATGACCATCGCGGCGTCAGGGTGCGCCAACGCTGCAGCGGCACGCGCCGCTGCAGCGCGCTGTGCTGGCGTCGCATAGTCGGCAACCGCCGCGAGGAGGCGTTCGGAGGTCAGCTCCTCATCGTTGATCAGCGTCACAGCGCCAGCCGCTGCGGCGGCCTCTGCATTGGCGCGTTGATGGCCGCCGGCAAATGGGTACGGCACGATGATGGCGGGGAGCCCAGCGGCGGCCGCTTCGGCAATTGTTGATGCACCGGCGCGTCCGAGCATCAGATCGGCGGAGACGAGTGCCCCCTCCATCTCTCCCCCACCCAGGAATGCGACGGGCAGGTAGCGGTCACGCAGCTCCGCAGGGAGGCTCGCTCGTCGACGCTCTGCATCGGGGAGGCCCTCCATCACCACGTGCAGGACGCTCCACCCCGTGAGCAGCGTTGCAAGCGCACCGTCGAGTGCCGTCTCGAATCGACGAACGCGCTGCGAGCCGCCGAACACCAAGAGGAGTTGATCGCTCTCGCTGAGGCCGCGCGCAGTTCGTGCCGTTGTGCGATCAATCGTGAGCTCGCGCACAGGGGTGCCGGTCACGGTCGTCTTCGCACCGCTCCATGGCGCGCGCTCTGCCGTCTGCCGCCAGGCAACTGCGCGATGTGAGGCGAGCGGTGCAACGAGGGTGTTCGATCGTCCCGCCTGCACGTTCCCCTCCCATAGGAGGCTCGGCGTGCGCGTGAGCCACGCGGCGATCAGCGTAGGGATGGCGATGTATCCGCCCGTAGAGAAGATCACGTCGGGCCGCACGCGACGGATCAGGCGAATCGCTTGCGGGATCGACCAGAGCAGCTTGGCGGCATCACGCGCATTCGCGAGCAATCCTGCGCCGCTCGGTCGCAGACTTGGGGCGGCCAAGAGCGTCAACGGGTACCCCGCCTCTGGAACAAGGCGCGACTCGACGCCACGTGCGCCGCCGAGCCAGCTGATCTCAGCGTCGGAGTGGAGCTGGCGAACCGTACGAGCTACGGCGAACGCCGGGAAGAGATGTCCCCCCGTTCCGCCACCCGCGATTAGCACGCGCATCACTACCTCCTGCCTGGCTTGGATCCATCGTCTCACGCGATACCGAGAGAAGCAGCCCAATTGCTGCCATCAGAACAATGAGTGAAGAGCCGCCCTGGGAGACCAGCGGGAGCGGCACGCCGGTCACTGGGAGTAGGGCGAGGACAACCGCGATATTCACGAACGCCTGCCCGGAGATCCAGACCACGATGCCCGTCGCCAACAGTGCGCCGTAGGTGTCGGGGGCGCGACGTGCCGTTCGCAGACCACGGAGGGCGATCGCCAAGAAGGCCGCGATCACGATGAGCATGCCGAGGAGGCCAGCCTCCTCGCCGATCACCGCAAAGATGTAGTCGTTCCATGCGTACGGGATGTTGATTCCACCCAGCTGCTGGGAGGAGCCGGGGCCTGAGCCGAGCGGCCCGCCGACCGCCATCGCGATCAGGCCTTGCAGCGTCTGATAGGTGGAGCCGGTTGGATCAGAGAACGGGTCGCTGAACCCGCCGAGGCGGGCGGCCTGATATCCATTAATGAACATCAGGGCGATGGCGAACACTGCCACGCCAAGCCCTGGGACAAGCACCCAGCGTAGTGGGACGCCCGCAACGAAGAGGAGTGAGAACCCGATCAGGCCGAGAATCGACGCGGTGCCCAGGTCTGGCTCAACAAGAACTAGGCCAACGGAGAGCGCAATCGCCAAGAGCGGCGAGAGCATCGTCTCGAACGTCTTGCCGATCTCGTGACCCCGCCGAGCGAGAAAGTCGGCCAGAAAGAGGATCAGAGAGAACTTCGCCGCCTCTGCGGCGTGGATGCTCAGCGGTCCAACCGAGAGCGAGCGTCGTAGGCCGGCCTCCGTGGGAACGCCAGGGATCATCACGGCGATCAGGAGAGCAATCGAGATGATCATGGCGAGGGGTGCGAACGAGCGCCAGCGGCGGTAATCGGCGGCAGAGAGGATGTACAAGAAGGCAAAGCCGATGATTGCGTAGAAGAGCTGCTTGCCACCCGCACCGTAGGCGTCATTCGTCTTGATCAGGCTATTCATCGCAGACGCAGAGAAGACCATCAGCACCCCGATCCCAACGAGGACGACTGCGGGGAAGAGGATCGCCATATCTTCGCCAGGACGTTCGATCCGTAGCGCGCTCGCGATGCGCTGGCGCGCAGAGCCGATTCGCTGTGGTGCCCCGCCGCTGGCTGGGCGAGCTCCAGGGGTGCGCGTCACACCAGGCTGTCGCACGAGTCGGCTCACTGTGTGGCCTCAACCTGCGCGAGGACGGCGGCGCGGAACGCCTCGCCACGTGCGCCGAAGGGGTTGTTGTACATATCAAAGCTGGAACCGATCGGGCTCAACAGCAGCGTGGCGCGAATCCCATCTGTGCTCGGGGTGCCGATCTCGTGCGCCAGGCTGGTTCCCACCGCTACCGCGCTCTCCACACTCGTCGCGCGCTCAATGCGCTGGAGTCCTGCGCTGCGGAAGAGCGCCTCGAGCTCATCAGAAAGTTCACCCATCACCACGGCGGCGGAGCAGCGTTCGGCGACAATCGGCGCTAGGTCGGTAAGGTCGAGCCCCTTGCTTCGTCCGCCAGCAATGAGGACCAGGGGCTTTGGGAATGAGCGAACTGCAGCGGCGACCGCATCTGGCTGCGTCGCCTGCGAGTCGTTCACGTAGCGAATGCCGTTGACCACGGCAACCGTCTCGAGTCGGTGCGGAATGCCGGTGAATGAACCTACCGCGCTCCGGATTGCGTCTGGTGCCACCCCCGCAATGAGCGCCGCGCTGACGGCGGCGAGCACATTGCTCACGCTATGTTCGCCGGGGATTGCAATCTCACCGACCGGCATGATGCGCCCACCAGGACCGGTGGCAGCGACACCGCCACCAAAACGCGGTGCGCGCAAAACGCCAGCGGCAACGATCCAGCCACCAACAATCCCAACCCCGCCTGGGATTGGGCTACTGAGACGATATCCGACCATCTCAACGCGCCCGATTCCTCCATACGCGGCCACCACTGGATCATCAAGGTTGACGACCATGACGCCATCATCGGCGATGCGGTCTGCGAGAAGTCGCTTGACGCTACGGTAGGCAGCAACGCTGCCATGTCGATCGAGGTGATCAACGGTCACGTTCGTAAACACACCAACATCAACGGCCGAGTGGAGCGATGGGAGCTGCAGCTCCGACAGCTCGATCACCACACGTGTATCCGCTGGGAGTGTTGCCGCGCGTCCGATCAGTGGCTTCCCGTTGTTGCCACCGAGTTCTACCGGGTGCGATGGGTCTCGCGCCAGAATCGTCGCAATCAGGTTGCTGGTGGTGCTCTTCCCCTTCGTCCCCGTCACGCCAACACGCCAACGGTTGCCGAGGAGGCGAAGCGCCCACTCCGGCTCACTGATCAGTACTGGGCCACGCGCACCCCTCTCCCCGACCAGCGGGATCGCCCCAGTGGCAAAGGCGCGAAGGTCACGCTCAATGGTGGGGCGCACCGTAGGGAATCCGAGCGTTACCGCGGGGCTATGCACAACGAGATCCGCCTCGGCGAGCAGCGGCGCCAGGTTCTCGGCATCGCCGAATGAGGTATGAATTGCGCTGCCAGCAAAAGCCTCAGCAGCGCCGACCACTCGCTCCATGGTGTCTGTGTCGTGGACCGTCACGTTCGCACCCGCTCCAGCGGCAAATGCGGCAGTTGCTTGGCCGGTGCGCCCGCCACCAAGGATCAGCACGTTGCGCCCACGCAGGCTCCCCGCCGCAATGGCTGGCGCCTCAAGATCGTTCAGGGTGAGGCCGTCGCCGCTCATCCCTGCGCCCGTGTGGCCAGGAAGGTGACGATGCCGAGGATGCCGCCAATCGCGCCGATGATCCAGAAGCGGAAGGTGATCTGCGTCTCTCCCCAGCCGAGCCGCTCGAAGTGGTGGTGGATCGGCGTGAACAAGAAGATGCGCTTGCCAGTGAGCTTGACGCTCGCGACCTGCAGGATCACCGAGCCGGTCTCCACCACGAAGATGATGCCGATCAGCGGCAGAAGAAGAACGTGGCCAGTCACGAGACCCGTCACCGCGAGTGCGGCGCCGAATCCGAGTGCACCAGCATCGCCAATGATCACGCTCGCCGGATGCACGTTGAACCAGAGGAAGCCAACCAGCGCGCCCGCAATGAGCGCGCAGACGATCGCAAGGTTCACCTGCCCTGGCGCGTTGAGGAGTGCGATGACCATGTAGCTGATCCAGGCGAAGGTCATTGTTCCGCCCGAGAGGCCATCAAGGCCGTCGGTAAGGTTCACGCCATTGCTCGTCGCGACGATGGCGACCACGGCGACCACGATCCACAGAATCGGTGCGATCGGAACCTCGCCGACAAAGGGCACGACAAGAGAGTTGAAGGCGAAGTGCTGCTGCAGATAGATGGCCGAGATGATTGCCACCCCGGTCTGCCAGAGCAGCTTCTGTCGTGCTGAGATGCCATCACCAGTGCGCGCATTAAGCCAGTCATCAAACGCGCCGAGGAGTGTGACCCCAAGCAACGCGAGCAGGACGGCGTAGGTGGAGGCGTCGACGGCATCGAGTAGAAGGGCGAGGACAATCACGATCCCCGTGAGCAGGAGCCCACCCATCGTCGGTGTCCCCTCTTTGACGATGTGCCACTCAGGGCCAAACTCTCGTCGGACGCGCTTGCCGAACCCTGCGTACTTCAAGAGGCGCAGGTAGGCCGGCATCAGCACGAAGACACAGACGAATGCGAGTACGAGCGCCTGAACAATGGCAATCACTTCGCCTCCTCACTCCAGCGGGTAGCGAGCCCACCGATTAATCGCTCCAGCTCTACCGAGCGCGATGCCTTTACCAAGATAGTGTCGCCCGACGCCGCCATGTCGCCCAAGAGTCCAACGGCGGCGGCGATGCCAGCTTCGTCGCTACTCAGGCGCATGATCTTCTCGATCGGCATACCGCCAGCCCGCGCCCCCTCGGCAATGCCGTCGGCCTTGGCGCCAAACACGATCAACAGTTCAAGCCCGCTCGTTGCGGCGGCGTGCCCAACGGCGTTATGGGCGTCGGCGGCGTATGCCCCAAGCTCCCCCATGGCACCAAGCGCCGCAAAGCGGTGTGGGCGGCAGGCTGCAAGTGTTGCCAGCGCCGCTGCCATGCTGGTCGGTGCAGCGTTGTACGCATCATCAATCACTCGAATGCCCGACATCATGCGCACCGTGGCGCGGCCAGATGGAAGCTGCACGGTGGCGAGGCGGGCCGCTGCCTCACCTAGTGCGATGCCGCAAAGATCTGCAACGGCGATAGCGAGCGCCGCCGCCTTGGCGAAGTGAAGCCCAAAGAGCGGCAGATCGACGCGCACCGTTTCAGTACGGATCTGCAAGGTAACGGCGGTGTGGCCCGACGCTTCATCGAGTACTGCATCAACGATGCGAATATCGGCGGTCGCGGCGTGGCCGGCCGTAACGCTACGCGCCGGTGTTCGCGTGGTGAGACGAGCGACACGGAGGTCGTCGGCGGCGAGTACAGCCCAGCCCTCAGGCGAGAGTGCCTCAACGAGCTCACCCTTGCCGCGCTCAATGGCATCAAGGTCCCCTGCCCGCTCGGCGTGCACGGCATCAATGGCGGTCACCACACCGATGAGGGGGCGCGCCAGGGTGCAGAGCGCCCGAATATCACCCTCGACGTACATCCCCATCTCAGCGACGTAGCGCACGGTTCCGTCGGGGAGATTGAGCAGCGACATGGGCAGCCCAATCTCGTTGTTGGCGTTCCCTGGGGTGGCGGCGCAGCCGGCCGACTCACCCCCAAGGGCGGCGGCGATGAACTGCTTCGTCGTGGTCTTCCCCACAGAGCCGGTGACGCCGATCACCTCAAGCGTGAAGCGGTTGCGCCACTCCGTCGCCGCACGACTGAGGGCGGTACGTCCGTTCTCAACAGTGATCAGCGAGGCACCCGCCGCTCGTACCGCCAGCTCAACCTCGGCCAAAATCTGTCGAAGCTCTGCAGTTGCCTCTCCCCCCTCAAGGACAATGGCTGTCGCACCGGCGCGCAGCGCCTCACTGGCATGGTGGAGACCGTGCGTTCGCTCACCCGGGAGGGCGAGGAACATCTGACCTGCGGTGGCAAGGCGCGAATCGACCGCGCAGCCGCGGATCGCCTGCGTGCCATCAGCGATCAGCGTGCCGCCGAGGATGCTGGCAAGTTCGTGGCCCGATGTGGCAAGGGGCCCGCTCACCGTTCGTGCTGCTGCTGAGGGGGCCATCAGCCGCGCCTCACGCTGCGGAAGGTTGGTAGATCCCCACCCACCGCCGGCATAACCGGAGCGGAGGGTTCCGGCGCGCCGGGGTGGGTGGGGGGAGTCAAGCCGCCAGCTGCAGCCGCAACGGCGGGGGAAATGTTGTACACGGAGATGAGATCTTGCGCCACGCGGCGGAAGAGCTCAAAGGACTCGATGCGATTCACGATCGCACCTTGGCGCTGTGTGACCGGAGTTCCTCGGCGAATAGAGATTGCGATGACGTACTCCGGCGCAGTCTTGCCGACCCAGCCAACGAAGGTGAAGTTGTAGTGCTCAAAGTCCCACGCACCCTTACCGCCGTCGGCGTCCTTCAGCCAGATCTGCGCGGTTCCAGTCTTTCCGCCGTAGGCGTACCCGTCCATGCGGGTCAGCTTGGCGTAGAAGGGGACGCTGGATGTGACCTGGCTGGTCATGCGTACCATCTGCGCCGAAATCTCTGGTGAGGTCGCTGTACCACGAACGGTGATTGGAATGGTGACGCCGTCGACTGACTCAACGAGACGTGGACGCACCAGCACGCCACCGTTCACGAGCGCGGAGTAGGCAACGGCAAGTTGAATGAGCGTCGTTCCGACACCCTGTCCGAACGAGGCATTCGCGACATCAATCTCGCGCCATCGACGATCGGTTGGATCGTTCACTAAGCCCTGGCTCTCTCCAACAACGTCAATGCCGGTCTTGCCACCGAAACCGAAGCGCAGCCATGTGGCATAGAGGCGCGCGGCAGCCTCACGTGCGTTGCTGCCGAGTGAGAGGCCAACCTTGCTAAAGATGATGTTGCGGCTCCAGGCAAGCGCAGCGGTGAGCGTCATGGAACCTTTTGATTTGAGGTCAGAGTTGCGCACCTTGGTTGCGCCGTTATCAAGCGTGAGCAGTGCCTCATCTTGAATCTTGGTAGTCGGCGTATAGAGGCCCGACTCCAGTGCAGCGACTGAGGTGATCGCCTTCATCACCGATCCAGGCTCATAGACGCTGGTCGTTGCTGGATTAATGAAACGGCCCGGGTCTCGCGCCGCCGTCACGCCGAAGTTGTTGGCATCGTAGGAGGGCCATGAGGCTGAGGAGATGATTGCGCCCGTGTACGGGTCCATCACGATTGCGCTCACCGATTCGGCATCATCGGCGATCCCGGCCGTCGCAACCTCCTGCTCAACCAGGGTCTGCAGCGTGGCGTCGATGCAGAGCTGCAGGCTTGATGGGGTTCGACCTGTCGTTACCTGCGTCGTTTCTAGCTGACCATCAGTGCCACGCACCGTTGTGCTGACGCTCGCCGCACCGGCGAGTTGCTCGTTGTAATACTCCTCAAGGCCGTACTGGCCACCCCCATCCGAGTTAACGAATCCGATGATGTGGCTCGCAAGTGTCGTGCCCACACCGCCGCCTGGCTGCGGATAGAGGCGAACGCGAACCTCTTCAAGGGTCACACCACGGACGCGATCCGCGGCGATCTCCCCTCGCACGATGTCCGTCTGAGCATCATCGAGCGCTGGGAGGAGCACGGCCCACTTGCGACCAGACTCAAGCACAGCGCGAACCTTGGTGGCGTTCGACGGGCTCAACGCGAGTGCCGTGACCAGCGCGTCAGCGGTCGATGCCCGGTCTACCGCTGAGAGCGCCGCCCCTTGGGAGAGGAGGCGGTGGCGCAGCACCGTTGTGGCCAGCACGACGGCACCGGTGCGGTCCGTGATGGTGCCCCGAATAGGCTCGTTGGTGACAGTTGTCCGCAACTGGGCGGCACCGGCATCAAGCAGTTGATCGCGAGCAACAACCTGCCAGTAGCCGAGTCGTGCCACACAGATGGTAGCAATGAGGATCAGTACGAACGTGACGATGTTGGCGCGGAGGCGTGAGTCGGTGCGCACGGTCCGCGGATCCGGCGCCATTTAGCGAACCTCCACAACAAGCGGGTCCGCTAGCTGCACAACGCCGAGGCTGGTCACGCGTCGGCGTACCGCTGGCTCACGACCGAGTCGGCTCATATCTGTCTCGCCGACGCGAATCTCCTCCATCAGCCGCGTCTGCTCATCGATCAAGGTGGTCACCTTGGCGCTCGACGTTGCGATCTCAATCGAGAGAATGGTCAAAATAAAGAAGGCACCAAAGATGACGGCGGTCGGCATGAGCAACGAGCCAAGCTTGGCGCTGAGGCCACCGTGGCGCTCCACCGCGTTCCATGAAGAGACGCCGATGCGCCCACGCGGAGTGGCACCCGGAATCACCGCCGTACGCGGGACCGGAGTTCCTGGGGCGGGCCGCGTGCCGACGCGAATGGAGCCAGTTCCTACGGCGGCGCTTATCGGCCGGAAGGCGTTTCGAATTGCGATGCGTTGCCGTGCCGCAGCGGCGGCCCGGCTGTCGGAGATTCGTGGCTGATACGGTGGTGTGACCAACTGTGCGCCGCGGAGCGAGCGGCCGATCGTCGTCATGCTGCACGCTCTAGTCGCTCTGCCGCTCGAAGCTTAGCGCTGCGACTTCGTGGGTTTGCAGCAATCTCCTCTTCGCTTGCAGTGATGGGGTGCTTGTTGATAAGGCGCAGCGTTGCCTGGTTTGCGCAAGTGCAGACGGGAACACGCGGCGGACAGATGCAGACGCGCGCAGCGGCAGCAAACGCCTGCTTCACAATGCGATCCTCAAGGGAGTGATACGTGAGAACGACAACGCGCCCACCGACGCGAAGTGCGGCGATTGCTGCAGCAAGCGCCGTGCTGAGAGCGGTGAGTTCGTCGTTGACCGCAATGCGCAACGCCTGGAAGACGCGCGTCGCTGGATGGATCCGTGATGGTGGGCCGTAGCGCTTCGGCACACTCTGTTCCACGAGTGCGGCGAGTCCCTCTGCTGTGGTGATCGGCGCACTCCCGCGCGTTGCAACAATGGCTCGCGCAATCTTCGCCGCGTGGGGCTCTTCACCGTAGTCGCGGAAGATCTGCTCAAGCTCACCAGCGCCCGCTTGTGCAATCAGCTCAGCCGCTGATTCACCGGTGCGCGTGTCGAAGCGCAGGTCGAGAATGCCGCCAGCGCGAATCCCGAATCCGCGCTCGCGGTCAACGAGCTGATCGGAGGAGAGTCCAAGGTCGAAGTAGACGCCGTCAACTTCGCTGAAACCGGCATCGGTGATGGCACGCGCGAGGTGTGTGCTGCTCCCGTGGAATGTGGAGAGGCGGTCGCCGAAGCGAGCGAGTCGCATGCGGCTCATCTCGATCGCGCCACCATCCGCATCAATGCCGAGAAGGAGTCCGCGTGGCCCTGCGCTCTCAAGCACCGCTTCGGCGTGTCCGCCACCACCAAGGTTGGCGTCGACGTAGGTGCCGTCGGGGCGCACCGCCAGGGCGCTGAGCAGTTCTGTCAGTAAGACGGGGCGATGGAGGGTCGCACCCGTCGCCATTAGAAGCCGAGCTCCTCGAGTTGTGCGGCGAGGGCGTCAGAAGATTCCATGCCGCCGCGATACGAATCCCAGCGCTTCGGCGTCCAAATTTCGGCGTGATCGCGTGCGCCGACAACCATCGCTTCGGCGTCGAGCTGCCCCCAGGTTCGCAGCGTTGCAGGCAAGAGGAGGCGGCCCTGCGCATCGAGCTCGACCTCAAAGGCGCTGCCGAAGAGGAAGCGGGCAAATTCACGTGCGGTGGCGTTGCCGGTTGGCAGGGCGGCGACGCGGGCGGCGAGGTCATCCCACGCGGCGCGCGGAAAGATCGCTAGGCAGTTGTCGAGCCAACGGGAGACGAAGGCACCCTCATCGAGCTGCGCTCGGAAGCGCGCAGGGACGGCAACGCGTCCCTTCCCATCGATGGCATGACGATATTCGCCGGTAAACACCAGTACACCCTCCGCCGCGGCCCACTGGGAGGTGTTACCCCACCTTCCCCCACTTGGAACCACTTAGGTGCATCTTGCCCCCACCAATCGCCCCTGTCAAGGGGGTGCCTGGGCGGGGCTGGCGAGAGGGGTTCAGGGGGGCGGCCGAGCACGAATCCAGCGCGGCTAGGAGTCCGGCGAGATGGCCTGTAAGCCGGGTTCTGTCCCCCTTGCGGGGGGACGGCCATCCATCTCGACCCCCGATTGCTCGGGGGCTCTAGCGGTCAACCCGGAGGTCCCGGCGGTGCGCCGGTCCAGTCGCAAGCGACTGGAATGCCTCCCTATTCGACCTTGCTCCAGGCAGAGTTTGCCGCGTTTCACCCCACCGCTGAGCCGAAGCTCTGCGGCGGACTCGTCTCTGTGGCACTAGTCCGCGCCTTACGGCGGACGGGCGTTACCCGCTGCCTT
>JAPLHR010000085.1 GCA_026389535.1 Chloroflexota bacterium | reverse complement strand
GGGCTCGCAGTGCCGCGTGTGCTGGCGGCGCTCCTGGAACACGGCGCGCAGCCCGACGGCAGCGTGAAGCTTCCCGCCGTGCTGCACCCGTACCTCGGCGGTCGCACGCACCTCGCCCCATCGACCAAGAGCTAGCGGCGATCCGATACACTCCCTCGTGGAGGGGTGCCGGAGTGGTTGAACGGAGCTGTCTTGAAAACAGCCCAGGCTGGCAACGGTCTGCGGGGGTTCGAATCACTCCCCCTCCGCCACACCCCAATCGCTGACTCTGCGCCCCACTGCGCCTCATGAGTAGCGGCCTCTGTTCCATCTGCATCCATGCGCGGCTCGTGGTGAGCGGCCGTGGGTCGCACTTTATGCGCTGTGGACTCTCAGATACCGATGATCGCTTCCCGCGCTACCCGCGCCTGCCGGTGATGCGCTGCGCAGGATTTAGCGCTGAGACTCCGCCCGACGCGTCGCCGCCATCAGCAGCGTCCACAGCTCCACCAGATCCTCAGGAGTAAGGGCACCGGCGCCACGCGCCGCAACGCGCGCAAGGAGTGCCGCTTCGCGCTCTGGGTCCTGTACCGCGCGACCGAGTGCCGCCTTCGCCGCACCAGCCTCAAGGGCGAGCTCGGTTCGTGCGGCGAGCAGCGTCAGCAGCTGATTATCAATGGTGTCGATGGCGGCGCGAATCTCTAGGAGGCGTGCAGCGGGGTCGCTCACTGGTGGCCATCCGCATCGCGAGCAGCGTTCTGGAGTTCGGCAATCAGCGCCACAGCGCGCAGGTAACCGGTCGCGCCGTAGCCGCGCACCGAAACGGCGGCGAGGTCCTCGACGAAGTTCACGCTACGGAACGGCTCGCGCGTTGCTGGGTCGCTGAGGTGCACCTCGGCGAAGGGTCGCTCAACGGCGAGAAGCGCGTCACGCAGGCTGACGCTGGTGTGGGTGAGCCCACTCGGGTTGATGATCACCCACGAGAAATCGCGCACATGGAGTCGGTCAATCAGCTCACCTTCGTGATTCGACTGCACTGCGTCGACAAGGTGCAGACCAGCGGCTGCTGCCGCCGTTGCCACCGAAGCCTCGATCTCGGCGAGGGTGGTGGTGCCGTAGGTCTCTGGTTCGCGCTCACCAAGCAGGTTCAGGTTGGGGCCGCTCAACATCAGGAGCCCATCACCAGCGGCATGGGCGCGGGTTCGTGCGCTCATCGCCGCGAGTTCGATGCGCTTCGAGATCTCCGCCATGGCCCCCCCTTACTTAACGCCGGCCAACATGGCGGCCGCTGCGCGCTCTACGAGGCTAGCAGGAACGTCGTTGCGAATAACGTAGCCGTCGTCGCTCGCCAGGACCCAGCGAATCTTCGCCTCAGCCACCTTCTTGTCGCGACCGGCCGCAGCCAACAGTGCAGCGACTGGCTCGCTGCGTGGCGCAACGCCGAGACCTAGTGCGTCAAGCAGGGCAACACCGCGCGCAGCCAGTGCCGCGGGGGTCACGCCAAGCTCGACTCCAATCTGCAGCGCGGCGCGCAAGCCGTAGCCGACCGCCTCGCCATGCAGCAGGTTCTGATAGCCAGCTGCCTGTTCAAGGGCGTGCCCAAGTGTGTGGCCGAGATTGAGGCTCATGCGTTCGCCCGACTCGCGTTCGTCGGCGGCAACGACGCGACACTTCCACCAACCAGCGCGCTCGACGATCTCGGCGAGGGTGCCATCGTCGTGCAGCGTTGGATCACCGGCCACCAGTCGTGGGGCCGCCTCCTCGAGCAGGGTGAAGAGACGCACATCGCCGAGCAGCGCAATCTTCACCGCCTCTGCGGAGGCTGCGACCAGTTCACGAACGGGGAGGGTGCGCAGCGCGGAAAGGTCGGCGATGACCGCCTGCGGCTGATGAAAGGCGCCGACAAGATTCTTCCCCTCAGGGAGATCGACACCAGTCTTGCCGCCGAGTGAGGCGTCGACCTGCGCGGCGAGTGTGGTTGGCACGGCGATCCAGTCGACGCCGCGCAGATAGAGAGCGGCGAGGAGACCGGCGGCATCGGTGAGTGCACCGCCACCAACGGCAACGATCAGATCGCGACGCTCCACACCGGCGTTGGCCAGTCGCTGTGCCGCAGCACCAATCTCGTGCAGCTCTTTTGCCGCCTCACCACTCGGCAGTTCGAGCGGAATCACCGTGATACCCGTAGCGGTAAGTGCATCGCGTAGGCCGTTGGCAAAGGCGCGCGCCGCATTTGGCTCGGTGGCCAGCACCATGCGCGAGAGGCCCCGCTCGGCGAGTAGCGCACGCAACGCATCAACGGCGATCCCGTCGCCGACCAGCCAACGGCCGGAGACGGTCTCGGCGCTCAGCAGCGGTCGGGTCGATCGCACAGAGGTGCGCAGCAGTTCAATCGCCTCGTCGGCAAGTGAGCCTGGGCTGCGCGTACTGCGCAGATGCACCCCTGGTCGGTAGAAGCGCTCGCGGTCGCCACGAAGTCGTTCAAGCGTTGCCATTGGGTCACCATGGTTCATCAGTGGTCGCACGACGCGCGCGGTGCGTAGTCGCCGAGCGATCGAGGTGTCGGGGGCATCGAGCCAGAAGAGGATTGCACGCTCGCGGAGTGCCCAGCGACTGCGCGGGTCGGCTGCAGCACCACCACCCAGCGCGACAACACGGCCAATGCCGAGCTCCGCGCCAATTGATCCGGCTGGCGGCTCAGGGGAGATGAGTGAGGCGATCAGTTGACGTTCGCGCAGTCGGAATCCCGCCTCGCCCTCTCGTTCGAAGATCAACGCCACGCTGTCGTTCTTGATGCCGGTCTCCGCGATCACCGCACGGTCGGTATCAAGGAAGGGGACGCCGAGCTTCGCTGCGAGACGCTTGCCGAGCGAACTCTTCCCAACGCCAGGGAGGCCAACGAGAGCCAGATCGCGCGGCACCTGCATCACAACCTAGTCGTCGCCGCCGGAGCCGGCACTGGTGCCACCCGCCGATGGGGTGGTGCGCGGCGCTGCTGAGCGAGCGCGGAGTGCCGCGAGGTTCGCCTGAATCTCAGCGAGCGAGTCGCCACCCGTCTTCTCGAGCAGGAAGGGCACGATCGCGAGTGCCACCATCGCCTCGCCGATCACACCCGCAGCAGGAACGACGCTGATGTCGGAGCGCTCGTAGTGCGCCTTCTCGACCTTCTCACCGGTGATCAGGTCAGCGGATGGGAGCGGTCGCGCCAGGGTGCTGATCGGCTTCACTGCACCACGCACCACGATCGGTGCACCGTTCGAGACGCCACCGGTGAGACCGCCAGCGCGATTGGTGCGATGCACCCAGCTGCCGTCGGCCGAACGACCCTCGATCACGTCATGCACCTCGGAGCCGAAGATGCGCGTCTGCTCGAAGCCGAGGCCGAACTCCACACCCTTCACGCTCTGAATGCTGGCGATCGCCCCAGCGAGTGCGGTGTCGAGTCGGCGGTCCCAGTGCACGTACGAGCCGAGCCCCATCGGGAGCCCCTTCACCACGACTTCGAAGATGCCACCAACGGTGTTCCCCGCCGTGCGCGCCTCGTCGATGCGCGCAATCATGCGCTCCTCCGCCGCAGGGTCTGGGCAGCGCAGCGGGCTCACGTCGGCCTCGTCGCGGGTGCGCGTGCAGTTCGCCGGATCCACGGCCACACCGCCAACCTCGGCGGTGAAGGACCAGATCTCAATGCCCAGGGCGTTTAGGAGCGCCTTGGCCACGCCACCAGCGGCAACGCGTGCCGCCGTCTCGCGCGCCGAGGCGCGCTCCAGCACATTGCGCACATCATCAAAGCCGTACTTCAACGCGCCGGCAAGGTCGGCGTGTCCTGGGCGAACGCGCGTCACCGGAATCGCACGCTTCGTTCCTTCAGCTGCGGCCGCTTCAAGGGCGGCCGCCTCATCGGCGCTGAGTGGGGCGACCTGCATCACGCTCGTCCAGTTCTCCCAGTCACGGTTCTCAATCAGCAGCAGGATGGGGGAGCCGAGCGTTGCACCATGGCGGACGCCGCTGCGAATGCGCGCGCGATCCTGCTCAATGGTTTGGCGGGCGCCGCGGCCGTAGCCACCCTGGCGTCGTCGCATATCAATCTCGAGGGCGGCTTCGGTGAGCGGCACGCCCGCGGGCATCCCCTCAACAATCACGCCGAGCTCTGGTCCGTGCGACTCGCCTGCGGTCAAGAATCGAAAGGTCATGATATCCCCCTCTACTTCGCGTTCTGCTTCGCTGCAGTGTCAAACGCTTCGCGCATCACTGCAATAGGGGCCGGTCGCCCCGTCCACAGTTCAAACGCCGCCGCACCCTGCAGCAGCAACATCTCACGTCCATCAATTGCTTCCGCGCCCGCGGCGCGTGCCGTGCGCACCAGCGCCGTCTCGCCCGGCGCATAGACCACGTCAATCACGAACTGTCCGGCGCGGAATGCCGCCGCGGGGAGTGGCAGCGCGCCGTCGCTCAAGCCGAGCGTGGTGGCGTGCACGACGAGTCCGGCAATCTGCGCCTCTTCAATCAGGAGTCCCTCATGCCACGGTGCGGCGCGCACGGTGAGGTGCGGCGAAGCCTTGCGTACCTCGGCAACAAGTCGCTCGGCGCGGGCCAGGTGGCGATTCGCAATGGAGATCTGCGCTACACCAGCGGTCACGAGCGCCGCAATCGCCGCCTTCGCCGCGCCGCCAGCGCCGAGTACCAGCGCATGGCGTGGCGTGCGTCGACCGTCGAGCAGACCATCGAGCGCGCCGCGGAAGCCCGCCGCATCGGTATTGCGACCAACGAGTCGGCTCCCGGCGCGGGTAACCGTGTTGACGGCACCAATCTGCACGGCGTCGTCGGTGAGTGAGTCGAGGAGCGGCGCGATCTTCTCCTTGTGCGGCACCGTCACGTTCGCCCCCATCACGAGCGGATCAGCGCGCAGCTCAGCAACCACACGGGCAAGGTCAGCAGGCGCCACATCCATCGCCTCGTAGCGAACCGGCAGGCCGATCGAATCGAACGCCGCCTGCTGGAATGCTGGCGAGAGGCTGTGCTCCACCGGATGGCCAAGCAAGAGAATGCGTCGCCCGCTCATGCTGCGGCCCCGATGCGCGCAAGGTCGTCATAAAAGGTGGGGTAGCTAACGGCCGCAGCGGCAGGGTCATCTACGGAAACCGCAGCGCCACTCACCAGGCCGGCAATCGCAAAGGTCATCGCCAAGCGGTGGTCGCCAAGTGACGCGGCGGCGCCAGCGCTCGGTCGACCGCCGCCGACGAAGTGCAGATCGTCACCGGTGACCGAAATCGTCAGCCCAAGTGCCGCAAGGCCAGCGGCCACACCAGCAATACGGTCGCTCTCCTTGGCGCGCAGCTCGCCAGCGCCACGAATGCTGGACGCGCCGATGGCCATGGCGGCTGCCAGCGAGAGGATCGGCACCTCATCAATGGCCAGCGCCACGTCGGTTGGTGTCATGTCGATGCCGTGGAGAGCCGCACTGCGTACGCGCAGGTCGCCTACTGGCTCCCCAGAACCGTCATCGGCGGCAGGGAACTCGTCAATGCGGGCGCCCATGCGCTGCAAGAGGTCGATGGCGTGGCGTCGGGTGGGGTTCAGCGAGACGCCACGAATGAGTAGATCGGCGTCTGGGTGCAGGCTCCCCGCGACCAGCCAGAAGGTGGCCGACGATGGATCGCCTGGAATGGTGACCAGAGGGAGGGCAGAGAGCTCGCCTGGGGCAATTGAAACGGTCGTTCCGCTCGCATCGCGAGTCGTTCGCAGCGCAGCGCCGCGTGCCACGAGCATGCGTTCGGAGGGATCGCGTGTAGCAACCGCCTCGCGATAGGTGCTTTCGCCCGTTGCCGCCAACGCGGCGAGCAGCACGCACCCCTTTACCTGTGCACTTGGCGTTGTTGGTGCCCACGTGGCGCCGCGCAGTGCGCCGCCCGTAATAGTGAGTGGCGCGCGCGTGCCCGCCTCGCCCGACCCGCTCACAACCGCACCCATCGCGGTGAGCGGTTCAAGCACTCGCGCCATCGGTCGACTCTGTAGTGAGGCGTCACCGGTCAACGTGTGTACGCCAGGTACGCCCGCCACGAGGCCCGCACCGAGTCGCATCGAAGTTCCCGAGTTGCCGCAATCGAGCGGCGCAGTGGCCGCACGCAGAGATCCACGTCCGCCAGAGCGCACGCGCCAACGTGCGGTGCCAGGCGCGTCACTAGGCTGAGCTGCTTCGCGTACAACAGAGGCGCCAAGCGCGGCAACGATGCCCGCCGTGGAGCGCACGTCATGGCCGTCGCCTGCGCCCACCACGAGCGTCTCGCCATCGGCGAGCGCGGCGTAGAGGAGCGCACGATGGCTCATCGACTTGTCACCCGGGAGGCGCAGCTCGCCGCGCAGACGATCGCTCATCGCCCTTAGGCCTCGCCCGGATTTTCGTGCAGCGGCGAGACGACGGAGTGAATGGTGCGCAGCTCACCGGCAAGGCGCGAGAACATCGGCAGGGTGAGGGACTGCTCGCCGTCAGACCAGGCCTCTTCGGGCTTCGGGTGTACCTCGACCATGATCCCGTCGGCGCCAGCGGCAACGCCGGCGTACGACATTGGCGCAACCATCCAACGCTTCCCCGTGGCGTGGCTCGGATCAACGATCACGGGCAAGTGTGTGAGTCGGCGCAAGATCGGCACCGCGTTCAGGTCGAGCGTATTGCGCGCCGCCGTCTCGAAGGTGCGAATGCCGCGCTCACACAAGATCACCTGGCGGTTTCCCGCGGCCAGGATGTACTCGGCGGCGAGCAGCCACTCTTCAATCGTGGCCGAGAGGCCGCGCTTCAGCATCACTGGCATGCGCGTTCGCCCCACGGCGTTGAGCAGCGAGAAGTTCTGCATGTTGCGCGTGCCGATCTGCAGCACGTCGGCGAACTCGGCGACCATGTCGACCTGCGCCGGCTCCATCACTTCGGTGATGATTGGCAGCCCGGTGCGCTCGCGCGCCTCGGCAAGAAGGCGTAGCCCTTCAAGGCCGAGCCCCTGGAACGCGTACGGCGAGGTGCGTGGCTTGAAGGCACCACCGCGCAGCAGGGTTGCCCCTGCAGCGGCGACGCCCGCAGCAACTTCGAAGAGCTGTTCGCGTGATTCAATCGAACAAGGCCCCGCCATCAGCGTCAGTGAGCCGCCACCAATCACCGTATCGCGCACCTTGACGACGGTTGGCTCCTCGCGGAACTCTTGCGAGCTCAAGCGATAGGCGCGGGATGGGCGCGCCACAGAGGCAACGCCCGGCAGTGCCGCGATTTGCTCACCCAACTTCTCATCGAAGCCCTTCGGGCCGAGCAGGGCGAGGGTCAGTCCACGTGCCGAAGACTCGTCGTACACGGCGAGACCGGCTTCAGTAGCGCGGCTACGGATCGCCGCGATCTGTTCGCTGGTTGCCGACTGGTTGATTCGTACAAACATTGGTCACTCCACGCTCTTGGCGGACTCCCTGGTGCCGCTTCTGGGGGAAAAGAAAAGAGCAGAGGTCTCCCTCTGCTCACATCCCGGCAGGACCGCCGGTCAGACGCTTACGCGCCTGGGCTGGTCATGCCGGGTATCGAAAGTAGAAGCGGTT
>JAPLHR010000061.1 GCA_026389535.1 Chloroflexota bacterium | reverse complement strand
GAGGTTGGTGAGGCCTGACCCTTGGTAAGGCCGTAGATGCGGTTGTTGAACATGATCATCTTCATGTCAACGTTGCGGCGCATCGCGTGGATCAGGTGGTTACCACCAATGGAGAGGGCGTCGCCGTCGCCGGTGATCACCCAGACCATCAGGTCAGGTCGCGCCGCCTTGAGGACGGTGGCAATGGTTGCCGCACGAGCGTGGATCGTGTGGAAGCCGTAGGTGTTCATGTAGTACGGGAGGCGACCCGAGCAGCCGATCCCAGAGATGAAGACGATCTTCTCCTTGGCGACGCCGAAGCTCGGCATGGTCTTCTGGGTCTGCGCCAGGATCGAATAGTCGCCGCACCCTGGGCACCAGCGCACATCCTGGTCGGACTCGAAATCCTTCTTCGTCAGCACCGGGAGTTCAGACTGGGTCACTTCGCGGCCTCCACACTCTCGCCGAGGATCGACTCGGCCTTCGCCTCAATCTCACCGATCTGGAACGGCTTGCCGCGCACCAAGTTGAAGCCCACGGCATCGACCAGGTACTTGGCGCGAATGAGCATGCGCAGCTGCCCGGCATTCAGCTCGGGCATCAGCACGTGCTTGAAGTTTTTCAGCATCGCCTCAAGATCGGTTGGCAGCGGATTCAGGTAACGCAGATGGGCGTGGCTGACGCGCTTGCCGCGCGCCTGTAGTCGTTCGACTGCCGAACGGATCGAGCCGTAGGTGGAGCCCCAGCCCAAGATGAGTAGGTCGCCGGTGGTTTCGCCGAAGAGTTCGGTCGGCGGAAAATCGCGAGCGACGCGCGCCACCTTCTCGGCGCGCAGCAGGTTCATGCGGTGATGGTTGTCGGGGTCGTAGCTGACAGTCCCCAACTCATCGAGCTTCTCGAGACCGCCGATGCGGTGCTCTAGCCCTGGAGTCCCCGGCACCGCCCAAGGTCGGGCCAGCGTCTCGGGATCGCGTTGATACGGTCGGAAGCCTGGCTTGTCTGAGGCGGGCGCGTTCTCAACCTTGATTGATGGCAGGTCGGCGACATTCGGAATGCTCCACGGCTCGGCGCCTGTCGCCAAGAAGGCGTCACTCAAGAAGACGACCGGCGTCATGTGGTGCAGCGCGATGCGCCACGCCTCGATCGCCATCGTGAAGCACTCAGCCGGCGTGGCTGGTGCCACAACGGGGATCGGCGAATCAGAATTGCGGCCGAACATGCTCATCAGCAGGTCGCCCTGCTCGGTCTTCGTTGGCATACCGGTTGACGGACCGGCGCGCTGCACATCAACAACCACGAGTGGCAGCTCAACCATGACGGCAAGGCCGAGCATCTCGGCCTTGAGCGCCATGCCTGGGCCAGAGGTGGTGGTCATGCCCATCGCGCCGCCGTAGGCCGCGCCCACCGCAGCACCGATGGCTGCGATCTCATCTTCGGACTGGACCGTCTTGATGCCGAGGTGCTTGTACGACGAGAGTTGATGCAGGATGTCCGACGCGGGAGTGATTGGGTAGCTGGCCAGGAAGAGGTCGCGCTCAGCGAGCTTCGACGCCATCACGAAGCCGAGGGCGGTCGCCTCGTTGCCGGTGATGTTGCGGTACGTGCCTGGCGGTAGGTGTGCTGCAGCAACGCGGTAGTGCGTGTGGAAGATTTCGGTTGTCTCGCCGAAGGCATAGCCCGCATGCAGTGCGCGACGGTTCGCCTCAGCGATTGCATCCTTGCCGGCGAACTTCTCGGCGATCCACTTCTCGGTGCCGGCCATCGAGCGCTCGTAGAGCCAGAACATCACGCCGAGGGCGAAGAAGTTCTTGGTGAGCTCAACCTGCTTGCTGCTGAGGCCGAGGCCCTCGCAGACACCAGCGACCATCGTCGACATTGGAATCTCGTAGAGGTTGAACCCTTGCAGGCTCTGGTTCTTCAGGGGATCTTCGGTGAAGCCCGCCTTGCGCAGGTTGATCTCGTTGAAGGCGTCGGTGTTCACGATGATCGCGCCGCCTGGAACCAGGTCGCCAAGGTTCACCTTGAGCGCCGCTGGGTTCATGGCGACGAGCACGTCGGGACGGTCGCCCGGCGTGTGAATGTCGCCGCTCGAGAAGCTGATCTGGAATCCTGAAACACCTGGAAGCGAGCCGGCTGGCGCGCGAATCTCGGCTGGGTAATCAGGCAGGGTCGAGACGTCGTTGCCGAAGAGTGCGGTGGTGGCGGTGAACTGCGAGCCGGTCAGCTGCATCCCGTCGCCAGAGTCGCCGGCGAAGCGAATCGTGACGCGATCAAGCTCGGTAACCGTACCGTGCTGTGCTCCCGATTCGGGGGTGGTCACGTCGCCTCTACTCCTCTGCCCGTGGGTCGGCTAGCGCCCTGACTGGGCGCGTCCCCGCGAGACTACCGCATCTGGGTAGGCGACCCGTAGGGCGGCCAGGAGGCGCTCCTCGTCACGGCGGGAGAGGAAGTGCCAGAGCAGATAGACGGTCACGCCGAGCGTCCAGAGCACCCCGGCGACCAGCATCCCCACGTGCATGCCGCCAGCCGCCACCTGGGCGAGCGCCTCGTCGAACCCCGCCCCCCAGAGGAGCACAGCGGCAACGGAGTAGCCAATGGTCATGACGCTGCCGTAGCCGCTCAGCCGACCAAAGGAGAGAAACGAGAGCTTCGGTGCGTCGGGCTCATAGAAGTACGCCGCCTCCAGCCGATGCGCTGCGAGCACATCGCGACCGAGTCGCGCATTGATGGCGCGCTCAAGGAACTCTGCATGTCGTCGCGCGAACACCGTGTAGTAGAAGGTGTAACCCGCCTCGAGAAAGGCGAATGGAACAACGTAGAGGAGCAGCACACCAACAGGCGCGCCAGCGCTGAGGCCGGAGAGGGCAAGAAGAAGCAGGCTCACTACGCCCCAAATGGTGATCTGTCGAAAGAAGAGTCCCGAGTACGCGCCGAGCATGCCGCGCATGCGATCAAGTTGCGCCTCAAGGATGCGGAGCTCTTCTACACCTGCGCGTCGTGCTGCCATGCTCTTCTCCTTCATCAACTGCCTACCCGTATAATCGCACGATGAAGCGAATTGTCGTCCTGCTCCTCACGCTGATTGCCGTCGCGAGCCTTGCTGCGTGCAGCGCCGCCACTGAGCCGACGGGCACCCCTGCCTACACGGTAACCCGCAGCTGGTCGAACGGCATGGAGGAGAAGGCGGTGATTTACGCCGATGGGCGAAGCGTCATGACCCACGGTGAATACACCGAACGAATCACCCTCCCCGCGGATCAAATGGCCGTGCTTGCGGCAGCGGCCGCCCTCGCGATTCCCGCGGGCGCGAATAGTGACGACCCGATCCTTGGCGTCACGATCGGCGATTCCGCACCGGTTCGACCTGCAGGTCTAACAACGGATTCACTCCCGGAACTGCTGAATCGACTCCTCGACTCGCACACCCTCTTCCCGTAAGGGTCGCTAGCGCGCAGTCGCCTCAATCAGCACGAGGTGCCGCCCCAGCACTTCGGCGCGGCGATCGGTGAATCGCGCACCAAGCATCTCCCCCGCCGCCTGCTCTAGCGTCGCCGGATCAAAGTTCGGCGGAGCCAAGTCAATCACCGCAATTCGCCCACCCGGTGCGAGCCATGCGTGCGCCACATCAATCATGCGCGCGCGCGGCTCCGCGGCGAGTTGACTCAATACGAACGGCACCACTATCAGGCCAGCGGGGGCACCCTCTGGTCCGGCATCAATGGCACGCGGATGGAGGTGCGCGCTGAGTCCGTGGGCGATCAGCCTGCGACGGGCGCGCTCCAGGCGATCTTCGCGCGCATCGTAGGCGCTCGTCTCGCCACGCGACGCAAGCAGCACCGTCCAGAACCCGATCCCTGCACCGAGCTCCACGATACGACCCTCATACGGGAGTGCATCAAGCCAGAGCACGGCGCGGTCGAGTTCGCCCTGCCAGGTTGCACCACCGAGTGGTCCGCGATCGTATGGCGCACGATTCAGGTACCACGCCTCAAGTTCGTCGGGATGTTGTGGTGGTGGCAAGAGTCCGAGTCGCGCTGGCACGCCGCTCTCTCCAACCTCCGGTGCACCAGTAGTCGCGGGCGTTGCTGGAGTTGGCGCGAGTGGGATGCCGACGGGTGGCTGCGCACCTTCGGCGCGTCGGCGCAGGCCCTCTTTTAGTTTTGCTTTGAGATACGGCTGGCCTGGTGCGCGTTCAAGACAGGCGGCGCAGAGGAGTGTCCATGCCGAGAGGTCTTCGAGCGTGGTCGCAGAAACTGGAAGTCCGCACCACGAACAAGAGAAGGATGCAACGGCGCTCAAGGCGCCCGCCTCAGCGCGGCTTAGCGGCGTCGACGGCGGTTCGCGCGCCAGCCTTGTCCTTGTACCAATCGGCGTCGATCTGAATGTAGCCAGACCACTGCGCCGGTACCGACTCGGCCGGGAAGATGGAATTCACTGGGCACTCTGGCTCGCAGGCGCCGCAGTCGATGCACTCATCTGGGTCGATGAAGAGCTTGCGGTCCGTTCCCTCTTCGAAGTGGATGCAGTCCACGGGGCAGACGGCAACGCACGACTGGTCAAGTACATCAACGCACGGTTCTGCGATCACGTAGGCCATTGTCGTGAGCTCCTCTCTCTCGCCCCCTGGTGGGAGCCTGTGCGCGAGAAGGTACCACTTCCCGCCCGACTTGCTACATCCCCGAGGGCTGATACCCCGCATCGAGGAATGGGCTCGGGTCGTCCTGGAAGTCGAGGAGGCAGCCGCGCCCGCAGAAGTAGAAGCGCTCCTGCCCTGGCGCGCTCACGTCGAGCGCGCCGCGGTGGCGGTCGGCCTGGCCGGCCACGGCAAGCCCCGCAACTTCGATCGAGGTAGTGAGTGCGTCAGGGGCGATCGTCACCTCCATGCCGCAGACCGGGTCAATCGCCACGCTCACTCTTCGCTCCTCTTCCGCTCCGCCAGGAGCACCTCTCGCCGACGGATCTCGGCAATCGCCGCCGCCGTCTGCGCCTGATCGTATCGTGATTCGGGGCGCTCCTCTGACTTCGCGAGCGCTGCGAGTACGGCGAAGATCGCCGCCAAGAAGAGCGCGTCCCCCACGAGCCACATGATCGCCCCGGCGAGCTGCTGATCCTCGAGCGGCGTTGGGCCCCAGGCGCGCTGCAGCGTTACATAGTGGGGGTAGAGCGGCGTTGAGGAGAACATGATCGCCACGCCGAGGAAGCTGTTCTGCGGCATCTGCGTAATCAGATAGGCCAACGCACTCCCGCCGCGTAGACGGTGTCGGATCGGATCAACCGAGAAGATCGGCGCCCAGAAGAGGAGTGCGGTGCTCAGGTAGAGCGCGTGCTCCAAGTTGTGGATGAACGCGTCCTCGAGCGCCGTCTCAAACATGACCGAGAGGTGCGTCCCCCACATCACCGCGATGAGCAGCGTCCAACCAACCAGCGGGTGGCTGATCACGCCGACGACGCGGCTCTGCAGTACGGCAAGGATGCGCGCGCGCCATCGCGGCGAGGCGACGCGCAGGAGCAGGGTCACCGGCCCCGCCTGCAGCAGCAGGATCGGCACTGGGAAGAGGAGGATGAGGTGCTGCACCATGTGCATCGAGAAGAGGGTGGTGTCGTAGCGCTCGATTCCTGACTGCAGCGCTAGGAGAAGGAAGGCCAGCGCGGCGGCGAAGCTGATCGTGCGACGGCGCGGATACGGGTTCCCCGGATGTTCGCGTGCCACCTGACGGATCGCGCGCGCCCAGAGCAGCCCAACGAGCACAACCGCAACGGTGACAACGGGGGGCCAGGCCCAGTAGAGGAGCGACTCCAGGGAGAGCTCCGGCGGGATCGGCCCGTGGGCTGGGATCAGCAGCAGTTGCGTCATACCCGCATCTTCGTCCAGTTCGTGGTTTTTTGGGCGGCGCTACAATCACCCAAGCACAGCCGACCAGCCCTCATTTGAAAGGTGGGAGTAGCCATGAACAAGTACGCCTACGCATTTGGCCTCCTCTTTGTGGTCCTCAGCGCCGTCTACCTCTTCGTCTCGAACGATCTGCAGGGCGCCACGCTCCTCTTCGCCCTTGGCATTGCCATGGCAACGATGACGCTGATCCTGATCCACGCCATGAACACCGACAGCTAACGGAACTCCGTCGACATGGAGTTTCTCCGCTCCCTTCTTGAGTGGGTGATCTCACTCCTTGGGCCGTTCGTCGCCCCTGACTGGGGCGCACTCATCAAACTCATTCCGCTCGGCGTCCTCCTTCTCGTTGTTGCCTTCTACGGCTGGGTCTTCTGGCGCTTCCGCCGCGCCGGGCCTCGTCGCATTGGCATGCCGATCCGTAAGCCGCAGGCGCCATCGGGCATTCACCTACCAGGGCCAAGCCTCGCACCGTTCCTCATCTCAGCAGCATCTGCCGCGCTCTTCTTCTCCGTGGCACTCGGTGGCCCAGCGCTCGCCGTGGCGGGGATCCTCTTCGTCTTGGCGCTCGTTGCCTGGGGTCGCGAAGCCGTTCGCGAGTACGACGCACTCGGTACAGGCTCGGCGATGGCGCTACGCGTTGACGATGCCGCAGCAACAACAGCGCCAAGCGGTCCACCCGAGGGTGTGCATCTACCGCCGCCATCGCTTCTGCCACTCCTGGTGAGCGCCGGTGCCGCGGTGATGCTCTTCGGCGTTGCCGTTGGGCTCGAGTTCGCCCTCCTCGGCACACTCATGACGGCGCTCGCACTGATTGGCTGGCTCCTTGATGCAGGGCGCGAATACCGTGCCACCACCGAGGCCGACACCTCTGGCCATCTGGTCAATCCAACGCCACGCAAGACACCAACGGCTGCGATTGCCCTCTTTAGCCTGCTCTTCGTCTTCTTCGCTGGGTCACAGGCGGGAGTTTTCGGTGGGAGTGAGGCGAGCCCGTCACCGAGCGGCGGACCCGTCGCCTGCGCCGAGGGCGGCACCGCGACGGTCACGATCTGCGCACAGCTCATCGCCTTTGAGACGACCTCAATCACGGTGCCCGCGGGTGCGCCATTCACCATGCTCTTTGTCAATAAAGACGAGGGGATCCCGCACAACGTTGCGATCCATGAGGACACCGGCACCGGCCCAGAGGTCTACCAGGGTGAGATCTTCAACGGTATTGATGAGCGCACCTACGACGTCCCCGCCCTGACCGCTGGGAAGACCTACGTCTACATCTGCACGGTGCACCCGAACATGCTTGGGGCGATCGTCGTTCAGTGACCGCCCTGGCGCGCATTCGCCGCGCCGCCGGTGCCCTCCTCATCGTGAGCCTCATCGCAGCCTGCAGCGGCCCAGCGACAAGCAGCGACCAGCTGATCGGGCGCACTATGCAGATCGGCGAGGCACACCCACTCAGTGACCCAACGGCCACTATTACCTCGTGGCCAGACGTGGCGGGTGGCAACCAGCGCATCCTGCTGAACTTCTGGGCGAGCTGGTGCATCCCCTGCCGCGATGAGATTCCCCTCCTCTTCGACTACACCTCGAGCTTCGCCCCTGGCGCCACGGTGCTCGGTGTTCTCTATAAGGATTCGGTTGGGCCG
>JAPLHR010000087.1 GCA_026389535.1 Chloroflexota bacterium | reverse complement strand
GTTCCTACGGCTCCTGCCTTTGCTGCGGTTGCGTTCGCCATCACTCCTCCTGCCTTTCTATGTTCAGTTCGCGCTTGCGCCTGAAGCAATTTCGATCATTTCACGCGTAATGTTCGACTGTCGCACCTTGTTGTACGTAAGAGTGAGATCACTGATGAGGTCGCCTGCGTTCTCCGTTGCGTTCTTCATCGCCACCATGCGGCTCGACTGCTCGCACGCCGTGGTCTCGAGCACGCCCTGGAAGATGCGCGTCGCGACGTAGCGGGGCAGCAGCGCCTCAAGCACCGCCGCTGGGTCAGGCTCAAAGAGGAACTGATTGCCAGGGATGCCAGCGGTGTCGGCCGACGCCTTGATTGGAAGCAGCTGCACCGCCTCTGGGCGCTGCGTCAACGTGGAGATGAATGCTGGATGGATCAGAGTGACGCCCGCCGAGCGACCCGAGAGGAAGTCGCCAACTAGGAGGCTGACGAGGGCGGTGACGTCGCCGAAGGTTGGCTTATCGCCGTACCCAGGGAAGGCGGCGCTGATCTCGTAGCCGCCGCGGGCGAGCGCATCGCGCCCCTTCTTGCCGATGGTGATGATCGTGCTCCCGGCACCCGCCGTCTCGAGCTCCTTCAGGGCGAAGCGAATCAGGTTGCTGTTCAGGGCGCCGGCGAGGCCACGGTCGGTCGTGAAGAGCACGATCGTGCGTGGTGCGCCGCTCTCTGGGCTGCGCAGGAGCGGGTGCCCCTCCTCGCCCAGCACTGAGGCGAGGTCGGCGATGACCTCGTCGATCGAGTGCCCATACGGACGGCTCGCCAGCGTGGCGTCTTGGGCGCGCTTCAACTTTGAGGCGGCCACGAACTGCATGGCGCGGGTGATCTGGCGAATGTTCTTCACCGATCCGATTCGACGTCGAATCTCGCGCTGACTTGGCATGCTCTTCTCGCCGCTCGCCCCTCGCCGTTAGGCGAGGAACCCCTTTCGGAATGCGTCGACGGCCTCGTCGAGACCCTTCGCCGTATCGTCAGAGATCGCGTTCTCCTTAGCGATGCTCGTCAGGATCGCGGTGCGCTCGCGCTCAAGGAAGGTGCCGAAGCCTGTCTCAAACTCACCAACGCGCGGCGTTGGTACGTCGTCGAGCTTCCCCTTCGATGCGACATAGAGGATCGCAACCTGTCGCTCCATCGAAACCGGCTGGTACTGCGGCTGGCGCATGATCGACGAGAGCTTCTCACCGCGCGTCAGCTGGTCGCGGGTCGACTTGTCGAGATCGCCCGAGAACTGTGCGAAGGCCGCAAGCTCGCGGTACTGCGCAAGGTCGAGCTTCAGCGGACCGGCAACCTTCTTCATCGCCTTCGTCTGCGCGGCGGAGCCCACGCGCGATACAGAGATACCAACGTTCACCGCTGGTCGCTGACCGGCGTTGAAGAGGTCGGTCTCCAAGAAGATCTGACCGTCGGTGATCGAGATGACGTTCGTCGGAATGTAGGCCGACACGTCGCCCGCCTGCGTCTCAATGATCGGCAGCGCCGTCAGTGAGCCACCGCCGAGATCGTCGGAGAGGCGCGCTGCGCGCTCCAACAGACGGCTGTGCAGATAGAAGACGTCGCCTGGGTAGGCTTCGCGTCCTGGTGGTCGGCGCAAGAGCAACGCCATCTCGCGATACGCAACCGCATGCTTCGAGAGGTCGTCGTACACGCAGAGTGCGTCGCGCACGAGCACGCCGTCGATCGTGACGCCGTTCTCCATGATCTCTTCGCCAATCGCGCAACCGGCGAATGGTGCGAGGTACTGGAGCGGTGCTGGATCTTCGGCACCGGCAACCACCACTACGGTGTGCGCCATGGCGCCCTGCTTCTCGAGCTGCGCCACAACGGTGCGCACCGTCGAGAGCTTCTGGCCAATTGCCACGTAGATGCAGATGAGGCCCTTCCCCTTCTGATTGATGATCGTGTCAACAGCAACGGCGGTCTTGCCGGTCTGGCGGTCGCCGATGATCAACTCGCGCTG
>JAPLHR010000024.1 GCA_026389535.1 Chloroflexota bacterium | reverse complement strand
GGCGAAGTCGATCGTGGACTACGTCTTCCGTTACCTCGGAAGCCGCTTCCTGCCAGCCGGCGATCGCGAGATCCTCGGCCTGCAGGAGCGCACCGATGGCGGTCCGGTCCTCGGCGCCCTCCCAACCACGGTTCGCGTGGGTGCGGTGGAGTCGTGCGGTCCGAACTGCGCCTGCGGCAAGGACGGCGGCGCAACGGGGTCGGTCTCGGCTCCCATTGCGATCACAACCCCAGCGCCAGTAGCTGCTCCAGCCGCACCTGCGGCAACGGGCGGTGTGCTGGCGGTCGCTGGGCTCGGCTTCCAGAACCAGTCCGATGCACCGGCGTGCATGGAGTGCGGCACGATCATGGTGCGCAACGCAGCCTGCTACAAGTGCATGACCTGCGGTACCACGAGCGGCTGCAGCTGATCGAACGCGGAACCTCGTTCAGAACGCCCCGGTCGCCTCTGGCGGCTGGGGCGTTCTGCTACAACTGAGCAGAGAGGAGGCCACCGATGCGCAGCGCCAAAGGGAGCCAGGCTCGCCTCGCCATCGCTCTGCTCCTCGTCGTCGCCCTAGCGACCAGTGCCTGTGCGGAGCCGATCGCCGAGTCGCCGAGCCCAACGGCCACCTTCATCCCGAGCGGCACGATCGACTGGCAGGGCTGTCCAGTCGCCGACCCTGTAACAGGCGGAAACCCAGAACTCCTCTGCGCCACAATCACCGTCCCACGCGACTACCTGACGCCCGATGGCCCAACGATTGACGTTGCCGTGGCCCTCCTTCCAGCCGCCGACCAGGCGAACAAGGTTGGCCCACTCCTTCTGAACTTTGGTGGCCCTGGCGCATCAGGCATCAACATCCTCGCCGAGTCGGGTCGTGGCGTGGTGCCAGCCGAGATCGGCAATCGCTTCGACCTCGTCGCGTGGGATCCGCGCGGCGTCAATCGCAGCGCACCCGTCGAGTGCCTCAGTGACTCCGAGATGGATGACTATGCGGCAACGCCGGGTATCACCGATCGGCCAACCGCAACGGATTGGGCGGGAGCGCTCAACGACGCGCAGTGGTTCGCCGACAAGTGCAAGGCGGGCACCGGCGAGATGCTCGCCTACATCGGTACCACCGCTTCAGCACGCGACATGGAGAGCATTCGGATCAGCCTTGGCGTAGCCAAGTTGGATTATCTCGGCTTCAGTTACGGCACCGCACTCGGCGCGGTCTATGCAACCCTCTTCCCCACCTCAACCGGCCACATGATCCTTGACGGCGCCGTTGACATGGCGCCGACCGACGAATCGGAGTACGGCGAACAGGGTGTCTCGCTACAGGGGGCGCTCAATCGCCTCTTCGCCTGGTGTGATGCCGATGCCGCCTGCCCATTCGGCGACGGCTCATCGCGCGCCGCGTTTGATGCGCTGATGAACAACCTCGATGACCAGCCGATTGAACTCGAAGATGGACGCAAGCTGAACTCTGTGCTCGCATGGACTGGCGTGATCATGACGCTCTATAACCGCGACTACTGGGACTACGCAGTGCAGGGCCTCGCTGGCGCGAGTAAGGGCGACGGATACCTACTGAGTCTCCTCGCCGACGCATATCTCGACCGCGCAGAAGACGGCACCTACAAGTCCAACCTCATGGAGGCCTTCCCGGCGATCAGCTGTATTGATTCACCAACGACTCCGTCGATCACGCGCTACAAGGCGATCTACGAGAAGTTCGTCGGCAAGGCGCCAGACTTTGCCGCTGGCCAAGCCTCAGGTGGACTGCTCTGCGGCGTGTGGCCGTACAAGAGTGCCGACCCGCTACCAACCATTGTGAATGGAGCTGGCGCTGCGCCGATCTTGGTGGTCGGCACAACGGGTGACCCTGCCACGCCATACGCCTGGTCACAGCGCATGGCAGCGCTGCTTGAGAGTGGCCACCTGCTGACCTATGTCGGCGAAGGGCACACCGGCGTTGGTGGGAAGAGCGCCTGTATCGACGAGGCGGCCATCGCCTTCCTCGTGAGCGGCACCCTGCCCCCTGAGAACACGCGCTGCAATGACTGAGCGCCTCATCGTGGGCGTCTACGGTTCCGCGCGCCTTCCGGAGAGCGATCCGCGATGGGTCGCCGCCTTCGACCTTGGTGCGGCGCTCGCCGAGGCCGGGTTCACGGTTGCCACCGGCGGCTACGAGGGGATCATGGGCGCCGCCTCCCGCGGGGCCAAGTCAAAGGGTGGTGAGGTGCTCGGCTACACGGTGACTTCGTGGGATGGCCTAGAAGCGAATGAGGCTGTCACGCGCCGCATCGATTCTGCGGACCTCTTCGACCGGCTGCGCCTCTTCTCAGAGGCAGATCTGCTGATCGGCCTCGATGGTGGCATCGGCACCCTCGCCGAGATCGCCGTTGCCTGGAACCTGCTGCAAGTCAGTGATGCGCGGCCACTCTTGCTCGTTGGCGATGCCTGGGTAGAGCTCGTGGATCTCGTTCGGCGTCGCCTGGTGGTTGGCCCCGCCGACCTTGATGTCGTGCACGTGCTGCCGAGCGGCACTCCTACCAGCATGGTGCTCGCTGAGGCCCGCATGCTGATTGGGGAGCGAATTGGCCTTGGGGCTCCCTGGGAGGCATCGCACCCCGCGCCCACCCCCGCGGAGCGGTAGGATCCTCCAGATGTTGAACCAACCTGTCCCAGCCCTGGCGAGTGACGAGAGCACCCCAGTGGTGGTTGCGTCAACGCCCTTGGCAGATGTCGATCCGGGCCTGGTGATGACCTGCTGCGCCAATTGCGGCAAGCAAATGATTGATCGCAAGTGCAAGATGATCTGCGAGTGCGGCTACTTCCTCTCCTGCTCGGACTACTACTGAGATGAGCGAGAAGCAGAAGAGCGGGATTCCGAAGAACCCTGGTCGCCACGAGCTTGGCATGAAGGCGACGATGCTCTTCCCGAACCGCGAGATCGTTGAGCACTCGTATGTGCCGATTATCTACACCGCCTGTCGCACCTGCTACTCCGAGCTGCCACCAGAGGAGATCTATCGCCGCGCCGCAGCGGGTGAGATCGATCCAGCGAAGCAGCGCGAGTTGGTCAGCCGCGTCATTGAGTCGGGTCACGGCAGCACCATCGAACACATCGTCTTCACATTTGCCATTACGGGCGTCACCCGAACGCTCAGCCACCAACTCGTACGCCATCGCGCCGGCGTGGCGTTTGATCAGCAGTCGCAGCGCTACGTGACCTTCAAGAAGGCGGCGACGATGCTCCCTGGATCTATCGCCGAGGCCGATGAGACGGTCCGTGCGCGATTCGAGGAGGCGACCCAGGGTGCGCTCGGCCTCTACGGCGACCTCGTGGCGGCAGGCATCCCCGCCGAAGATGCACGATTCGTCTTCCCTAACGCCACGCGCACCAACCTGATCATGACCGTCAACCTGCGCGCACTCATCCACATGTCGGGGCTACGCCTCTGCACCATGGCGCAGTGGGAGATCCGCCGCCTCTTCCAGCTCATTCGCCACGAGGTGTTTGCGGTGAGCCCGTTCCTGGGGAGCTTCCTCGCCCCGAAGTGCGTGCCGCTCGGCTACTGCGATGAGTCAGGAAACAAGGATGGCCACTGCCCAATTCGACCGCACAAGGATGAGGTCCTCGGCGCATGGGCGGCGAAGGCTGCCGAAGCGAAGGTGAAGGGTCGCGCGCTCCCACTGGCTGAATAAGCCGCGAGCCGCCACGCATCTCCCAGATGGGAGAGGATGGGGGCAATGAAACCCGCCACCGCCTCACGTAATCCCACTAAGCGTTCACCCCTACGCGCCGCGCTCTTGACTGCGGCCTTCCCTGGACTCGGCCACCTCGCGCGTGGTGATCGACGTCGCGCCTCACTCTTCGCCGCACCGGCACTCGCCATCGTCGGGGCGACGCTGGTTCTGCTGCTCCTTGGCGGCACCACGCAACTCTTGATCATCCTCGTGACCCCAGGTGCCCTCCTCCTCCTGGGGGTGCTCAATCTCCTTCTCGCCGCGTGGCGCCTCGGTGCCCTCGCGCACCTGCTCCGCGGCGCACGGTTGCCGCGACGCGAGCGCGTGCTGGTCGCCGCTGCAACCCTGCTGCTCGTTGTGGCGCCTCACCTCACCGTGGGCCGCTCGCTGATCGCGTTCGATGAGCTCCTGAACGAAACGTTTGCTGACACATCACCAACGCCTTCGGCGAGTTTCGATCCCACCGCCTCAGGTGCGGGGAGCCCATCCCCAGATGCATCGCCCGTGGCGAGTCCTGGCAGCTCGATAGGACGCGGGAGCGGAACCGGCACGCTCCCCTCCCTCACCGTCACGACGCCGTGGGCGCGACCCGGAGAGATCCCGTGGGGTGATGACGGCAAGTTTGATCTGCTCCTGCTCGGCTCTGATGCGGGCTCAGACCGATGGAGTCGACGCATGGATGTGATGCTGCTCGTTGAGGTCGATGTCGCCACCGGACGGGTGGCAATGTTTGGCTTCCCACGAAACATGATGAGAGTGCCGCTCCCCCCTGGTGTGGCGCGCAACGCCAGCCCGTGCGGCTGCTTCCAGAAACTACTCAACGAGGTGTACACCGACGCGACCTTCTACTACCCACAGCTCTGGCCCGGCGAGGGGAACATCTCAGGGATCGCCGCAGTCCGCGCAACAATCTCTGAGCTGGCGCAGCGGCCAATCGATGCGGTTCTGGTCGCCGACCTGTGGGGCGTGATCAAGGTGGTTGATGCGATGGGCGGCATCGACATTAACGTTACGGAGTCAATCTACGACAAGAACTATCCGGATCCGGTGCTCGGCTCGATCCAACTGCGTATTGATTCTGGCCAGCAACACCTCAATGGGCGACTCGCTCTAGCCTACGCCCGAAGTCGCCACCAAGATTCAGACTATGGCCGCATGCGGCGGCAGCAGGCACTGCTCCTGGCGATTCGCGATCAGCTCGGCGCTGCAACCATCTTGAACGCCCCGGCACTTGCTGCGGCGGCGAAGGGGTACGTGTGGACCGATCTCCCGCGCTCTTCGTTGCCGAATCTCGTTGACCTCTTCTCGCGCGCCGCCACGGCGCAGGTCCGCCTCTACCGCTTTGCGCCGAGTGCCTATCCGGCATATCTAGACGCGGCCACGATCGCCAAGATTAGAGGGGTAATTGCGAACGCCTTCCCCGCGGTGCCATCACCGTCACCGAGCCCATCGGATTCGCCGTCGATGAGTCCTGACGCATCGGCGAGCGCGCCAGAGAGCACTGCTCCGTAGGGGGAAAGAGTTCACCCGAGAGGCCATCCGATGTTGGGGGCGACGCTTGCACGCCGATTCCCCTCCGCTGTGAGATCGGATCGAGTCGCCCCGGCCGTAAAGCCGAAGCTCCCAGGTGACCCTCCGCTCCGCCGCTACGAGTTGCCTCGCGCTTTGGTGGTCATTCACCAGCACCGTCAGTTGCCTGTCGGTTCGATCCCGTCATCGCCACAGTTCGTTCCGCCTGGCCGATTGCTCGGTCGGCGGGTTCACCGCTGGCCCCTTCGGGCTACGAGTAGCATCGCGGGGAGAGCCTCGTACCAGAAGGCACTTATCAACGAAGTAGTGCCTAGCGCTGCGGGAGTTCTCCACCGTTTTCACCGAAGTAGGCGAAATTGTGGAAAAATGCCGCCCTACTCGTCGGCGGCGCCCGTGGCGGCGCGGATGACCTCAACGATCGACGAATCGGCAAGGGTGGTTACGTCACCAAGGTTTCGCCCTTCAGCAATGTCGCGCAAAAGGCGCCGCATGATCTTCCCGGAGCGAGTCTTCGGAAGCTCCGGCACAAATTCGAGGTGCTTCGGCTTAGCGATCGCGCCAATGTTCTTTCCCACGTGGGCGCGCAGCTCTTCAAGGAGGGCGGGCGTTGGGTCGATCCCCTTCTTCAGAATCACGAAGCCGACGATCGCCTGGCCGGTGAGCGGGTCACTCTTACCCACCACCGCCGCCTCGGCGACGGAGTGATGGTCGACCAGTGCGGACTCAACCTCAATAGTGCTGATGCGGTGCGCTGAGACGTTCATGACGTCGTCCACACGCCCAAGGAGCCAGTAGTACCCGTCGGCGTCACGACGGGCCCCATCGCCTGCGAAGTACGAGCCGGGGAATCGGCTCCAATACGTCTCTTTGTAGCGCTCTGGGTCGCCCCAGATGCCACGCAGCATCGACGGCCACGGCTTGGTGAGGGTGAGGTAGCCGCCCGAACCGAGCGGAACACTCGCCCCTGAGTCGTCAACGACATCCGCCGAGACGCCAGGGAGCGGGAAGGTAGCGGAGCCGGGCTTGGTGGTCGTGACGCCAGGGAGTGGGCTGATCAGAATCGAACCGGTCTCCGTCTGCCACCAGGTGTCGACGATCGGCGTGCGGTTGCCACCAATCATCTCGCGATACCAGAGCCACGCCTCGGGATTGATCGGCTCACCCACGGAGCCGAGGAGTCGCAGTGAGCTGAGGTCGTGCCCCTGCGGATGCTCATCGCCCTGACGCATGAAGGCGCGAATCGCCGTTGGCGCGCAGTAGAGGATCGTGACCTTCAGCTCTTCGACGATTGACCACCAGCGATCCCACGCCGGCGTGTCGGGGGTCCCCTCGTACATCACCTGCGTTGCGCCGTTGCTCAGCGGGCCGTAGACGATGTAGCTGTGTCCGGTCACCCAGCCAACGTCGGCGGCGCACCAGTAGACATCGTCGGGCTTGATGTCGAAGACGGCGCGATGCGTGAAGGTGGCGCCGAGCAGGTAGCCGGCGCTGGTGTGCATGATCCCCTTCGGCTTCGCCGTTGTGCCGCTCGTGTAGAGCAGGTAGAGCAGTTGTTCGGCGGGCATCGGATCGGCCGGGCACTCGGCCGGCTGACCTGGTACGAACTCGTGCCACCAGTGGTCGCGACCAGCCTGCATCGCTGTTGTTCCGGCGGTGCCTGGCTGGCGACGCTGGTAGACCAGAACGCCCGTAACGGATGGGCTGCTCTTGAGCGCCTCGTCGGCGATCGGCTTCAGCTCAAAGAAGTTTCCCTTGCGGTAGCCACCGTCGGCGGTGATCAGCACCTTCGCGGTGGCGTCGTTGATCCGGTCGGCGAGCGCATTCGCGGGGAAGCCGCTGAAGACCACGCTGTGTGCTGCGCCGAGGCGGGCGCAGGCGAGCATGGCGATTGCGACTTCAGGGACCATCGGCATGTAGATGGCAACGCGGTCGCCCTTGGCCACGCCGAGCGCCTTCAGCGCGTTCGCGGTCTTCTGTACCTCGCGCAACAGGTCGTTGTAGGTGACGGTGCGGCGGTCACCTGGCTCGCCGATCCAGTGGAAGGCAACCTTATCGCCACGACCGGCGGCAACGTGGCGATCGACGCAGTTCTCCGACACGTTGAGCTCACCGTCATCGAACCACTTCGCAAATGGGAGCTCCCACTCCAGGGTTTTGGTGAAGGGCCTCCGCCAGGTGAGAAGTTCGCGTGCCTGCTCGGCCCAGAAGGCAACAGGGTCGGCGCTGGCACGCTCATAGAGATCGGCGCGCGCATTTGCCGCTGCGGCCGTTGACGCGTCGGGTGGGAAGGAGAGGCCCTCAGCTTGGAAGGTTTCGATCCCGTGCTGCTCTGGCGCGTCGCCCACTAGCCGGCGGCCTCGTCGTCGTCGATTACCTCGTGTTCCTGCTCCTCAACATCGCTGTCCTTGAGGTGCGGCACGATGCCGGCGCGGCGCTGGCTGCCGCTCCAGCCCAACTTGGTGCTGATCTGCTGTGCGGCGTCTCGCGCCGCAGTAACGAGGGCAGGGAGGGTCCCAGGAGTGACGCGAGTGGCGGCACCCCATACGACAACGGTGGCGATCACGGTGCCGCGCGCATCACAGATCGGCACGGCGACGGCGGAGATTCGGTCGTCCCACTCGCCGATCGCCACGGCGTAGCCGCGGCGGCGAATGGTGGCGAGCTCTTCAAGGAGGGCACGCGGTTCGGTAATGGTGCGTGGTGTATAGCGAACTAAACCGCGTCGAGCGATCGAGAGGACGGTGCGCTCTGGGAGTGAGGCGAGGAGCACCTTCCCTGAGGCGATAGCGTGCATGGCGAGTGGTCGCCCGGTGATGTCAGGCATCGGTGTGAGGTTCGGTCCGTCAATCTGGCAGATCGCTACCGATGCAGCGACACCGTCGAAGACTTCGAGGCTGACCGTCTCGTGGGCGACTTTGGCGAGTGCCTCCATTTCGGGGAGGGCGATCGCGCGCAGGTTGAGGGTGCGCTCGGCGGATTGTGCGAGGCGAATGATGCCGACGCCGAGACGGAAGTGCCCACTCTCAAGGTCCTGCTCCACGAGGCCGCGGCGCTCGAGGGTGGAGAGGAGTCGGCTCACCGTGGACTTGTGTAGACCAAGGGAGTGGGAGAGGTCGGTGACCGAGGCGGAGCCGTCGGCTTCAGAGAGGCAGACCAAGAGCGCGGCGGCACGATCGACGGAGCGGACGGCAGCGTCATCGGCTCCATGCGCTCCAGCAACGCTGGCATGGTCAAGACCCTCATCAGGGCTCTGGGCGGCGCGACCGCGTGCCTGCTCACTACTCATCGGATGGTGTTCCTCCCTTGGGGGCGGATGATCCGCCCGCAGGGCGCTCTCGTCAATGGGAGGCCCTATTCGTGCTCAGCGCGGCGCACGCGGCACCTCTAAGATGGCATCTACAGGGGGCACTGCCTCCACGGCGAGTACTGGGGGGGTTCCATGGCGCAGGGGGGTCGACAGGCGATCATCGTGGGGAGCGGCTTCGGCGGCCTCTCCACGGCCATCCGCCTCCTCTCCGACGGCTGGCAGGTCACCATCCTGGAGGCCCGCCCCGAGATTGGCGGCCGCGCCTCGCGCATCCAGGAGGGCGGCTACACCTTCGACACTGGCCCGTCGCTCATCACCATGCCCTGGCTCTTCGAAGAGGTCTACGCCGCAGCTGGCGAGAAGATGTCGGACCACGTCACGCTGCGCCAACTGCAACCGGGCTACCGCATCTTCTGGACGGGCGAAGATCGCCACTTTGACTTCGGTAGCGACCGTGAGCAGCTGCTCGCCGAGATGCGCAAGTTCTCGAACGACGACGCCAATCAGCTCGAGGCGTTCCTGGCCGCATCGGGTGCGATCCACCGCGAGGGGATTCTCGTCTCCGGTCGCCAGAACTTCTTGAACCTGAAAGACTTCGTCAAGCTCCTCCCGACCATGGCGCGCCTTGATGCAATTCGCTTCCTCCAAGGGTGGGTCGGCAAGTTCTTCAAGGAGCCACATGTGCAGCAGGCGTTCGGCTTCCACTCGCTCTTCATCGGCGGTGATCCATCGCGCGTCCCTGCCATCTATTCGGCACTCGCCTACCTGCAGATTGCCGATGGCATTTGGTACACCGAGGGTGGCGTGTATAGCATTATTGAATCGTTCGGCAAGATCATCGCCAAGATGGGCGGCGTGATTCACACCAACAGCAAGGTGGACCAGATCTTGCATCGCAACGGGCGCGCCACTGGGGTTCGCACCGCCGATGGCGAGGTACACAACGCTGATCTCGTTATCTACAACGGCGATGTGACGGCGCGTGATGCACTCCTTCCAGACGCGCCTGATGCCTTCCCATGGCGCCTCCGCCCACTGCGCACCACCATGTCGGCGCACATGCTCTACCTGGGCACCAACAAGAAGTTTGAGAAGCTCCTCCATCACACCCTCGTGGTTGGTGATGACTATTACGGCTTCATTAAGGACGTTACCCGCGAGCGTCGCATGCCGCGCAGCAACGCTGTCTACATCCACGCGCCATCGCGCACCGAACCCGAGATGGCGCCACCAGGCGGCGACTCCATCGCGATCCTGCTCCCCGTGCCGAACCTGCGCTCGGGTGATGACTGGACCGAAGCTGAGCCGCGCATGCGCGACCGCACCCTGGAGTGGTTGGAGAACTGGGGTCTCCCTGGGTTGCGCGACTCCATCGTTGTCGAACGCTCGTGGACGCCGCTCACCTTCCGCGACGAGCTGCTCGCCCCCGACGGGAACGCCTTCGCCGTTGAGCCATCACTCGAGCAGTCGGCCTACTTCCGACAGCCGAACCGCGACCGAACCATCGCCGGCCTCTACTACGTTGGTGGCGGCACGCACCCAGGCGCAGGGATGCCAGGGGCGCTCCTCACCTCGCAGGTCACCCAAGATCTGATTCGTGGGGACTACCCTGCCCCATTCACGTCGCGTGCCACCGGCCCGACCGGAAATCTCGTCCGCCCGTAGCGGCATGACCCCCCAGCGCGATCCGCGCGTGGCGGCACTCCTCCCCGAGGCGCAGACAACCATCAATCGCGTCGCGCGTAGCTTCGCCCTTGCAGCACGCTTCCTTCCAAGGCAGGTTCGCGACGACATCAACCTCCTCTATTTGGCGCTGCGCCACCTCGATGATCTAGTCGACCTTGAGGCGCCGACTGGCTCCGTAGGGCGCGCCGAGGCCGCGCAACGCCTAGCGGCAATTCGTACCTGGCTCAGCAGCGGAGCAATCGACAGCGCTGATGGCGATGAGCTGGCGATCTTCGTCGACCTGCAGCGTCGCAGCCCAGGGCTCCCCACCGATGCAATCGGCGCCTTCCTTGACGGCATGGAGGGCGACCTCGCCGGCCCAGCTATGGCGAGCGATGCTGATCTTGATCTCTACTGCTACCAGGTTGCGGGCACCGTCGGTCGCCTGATGGCGGCGCTCCTCGGTGTGCACGCTGGCGACGATGCGCAGGCAGATCGTGCCGCCCGTGCCCTTGGTGCGGCAATGCAGCGCACGAATATCTTGCGCGACATCGACGAGGACCTTGCCAACGGGCGTGTCTATCTCCCCGCGAGCGCCCTACGGCGCGCTGGACTCGACCCTGCAGCAACGAGCGGTCCGACCTCGCTTCGTGATGGTGATCGGCGCGCGCTCTATTTGGCCGAGATTGCTCGAGCCGATGCCGACTACGAGGTTGGCACTGCAGGGATCCGGTACCTACAGAACGGCGGCCGATCAATTCGCGTGGCGGCGCACCTCTATCGCGAGATCCTGCGACAAATCGAGCGCGACGGCTTCGGCCTGCGGCGGCCTCATCGGCCGGTGGTGGGACGAGCCCGCAAGGCCGCTGCCCTGGTGCGCGCAGTGACGAGCTCCTAGAGGGGCCCCTACCTCAGTGCGCGCGGGCGTAGCGCGCGAGGAGCGAGAGCGAGACCACCACGATCGCGGTACCCAGCAGCTGTACTGAGGTCGTCACATCGTTCAGGAACACCACGCCGCCGATCAGCGCGACCACCGGTACCAGCGTGCTGAATTGGCTCACCGTTGTCGTAGGGATGCGTCGCGTCGCTTCGAGATAGAAGATGAACGGTGCAGCGCCGCCGAAGAGGCCAGTTGCAACTGAGACGGCCCACTGGATCTCGGTTGCTGGCAGCTGCAGGTCGCCGTTAAAGATCGTGACGCGCACGATCAGGAGGGCGAGCGAGGCGAGTGCCGCCACCAGCAGTTGCGATGCGACAAGCGGCAGCACCGGCATGGTGCGCACCAGCTTTGAGGAGATGAGCACATAGGCGGCGCCGCAGAAGAGTCCGAGTGTGGCGAAGATGATCCCCTCCGGCTTGAGCGTGCCCGCGACACCAGCGCCGCCGACCACGAGGGCCACGCCGAAGATCGAGAAAACCATGAGGATGGCGGCCTGACGACTCACCCTCTCGCCGAGATACGGGGCGGCCAGAATGGCGATCAACACCGGATTCAGTGACGAGACGAGGGCGACGAAGGCGCCGCTCGAGAAGATGATGCCGACGTTACCGAGGGTGTACGCCCCCCACGGCTCAATGATCCCGGTCGAAGATGCCCGCAGCAGCCCTGGGTGTCGGAAGCCGCTCAGCTCGCCACGGATTGCACCGAGCACGAGCAGCACGAGAAAGCCGACGCCGAGCTCAATAACCAGGAACGTGTCGTTCCCCACCCCCGCCGAAAGGACGTAATCCGATGTCGTCGATCCAAAGCCCCACGCGAGCGAGGCGCCGATCGCGCAGAGGATCCCGACCGTTCGCCGGGAGGTTCCGCGAGCCGCGCTCGCGGTCCCCCCAGCGTTGCTCATGCCTTCGGCTTGACCCAGTTCGGCATCTCGGCCTCAAAGACCGGGAGCGGAATCTGGCCGTGTCCAATGGCG
>JAPLHR010000056.1 GCA_026389535.1 Chloroflexota bacterium | reverse complement strand
TGGGAGGCTCGGCACGCGGCGCGTGATGGCGAAGGCGCGTCGGGTGAGCTCCTCCACGAGCTGTTCGGGCTTCCAGCCAGCCACGCGGAGGGAGACGATCGTGGCGTGCCCGCCAGCCGGGGCGAGCATCTCCACCCCTGGGAGGTCGCGCACGGCGGCGTGGAACTCGGCGGCGAGGCGCTGGGCACGGTCTGTGGCCCACGGCAGGCCGACCTGCATCGAGAGCCAACCCGCCGCCCGGGCAGCCCCCGCGAGTGATGGACGGCTGAACCCTGAGACCTGGTAGCGGCGCGCATCAGAGCGGAAGGTCCCCACCCCGTTCAGTGGCTGCCCGTCGAACGCCATAAAGCCCCCGATGACAGGTCGGAAGGTTTCAGCGGCCAGCGCCTCACGCGACACGCGAATGCCAGCGAGCCCCTCGACGCCGAGGAGCCACTTCTGCGACGGGAAGGCGAGCAGGTCGGGGTTCAGCGCGTCGACATCGTCGCGCAGAGCGCCAACCCCTTGGGCACTGTCGAGCACGGTGGTGATGCCCGCGGCACGTGCCGCTGCGAGCAGTGGCGCGACGGGCAGCACTCGGCCGCTGATCCATGAGACGCGCGAGAGGAGGAGCAACTTCGTTGGCGCGTTTAGTAGTGGAAGGACGCTCGCCACGATCTCATCGTCACTGAGCGGTTGGCTGTCGGCGTTGCAGAGTGAGAGCGTCTGAATCAGAACGCCGGTGCGCGATGCAAGTGCGGCGATGCTGCTCGAAGTACCGACTCGGTGGTGCTGTGACCAATGGCGACAAGTTCCAGATCAGTGGCGAGCACCCCAGCGAAGACGCCGCGCAACTCATTGGCGCGCTCCTCGACATCGTCCATGGCGTGCTCTGTGGCGCGCCCGGTCTGGAGCTCTTGGTCGTGCACGGCACGCATCGCTGCGTCAACCTCAGCCGGCACTGGTCCATTGCTCCCAGCGTTCAGGTAGATGCTCGCCTCTGTTGAGGGCATCATCATGCGGAGTTCGGTGACCTTCTCGTGCTCGCTCATTCCGTCTCCCCTGCCGATCCGTTAGAGGCCCGGCAGCGCGCCTCGATCGCCGAGAGCGAGGCGATCTGATCGGGACCGAGGTCGGTGCGGAAGCGCACGATGCGTGGGCCGCGGAGGGTGTAGCCCGAACCGCTGCGCTCACTACGGCGCAACTCGTCAAACGAGACTTCCACAACGGTGCGTGGCTCGACGCTGCGATAGTTGCCGAGCTGGGCAACGGTGTGCTCTTCAAACCAGCGCCCCATCTCGCTCATCTCATGTTCGCCGAACTGTGCTGAGGCGCGGCCAAGGGTTGTGAGCCGCCCCGAGAGGTCGTCGCGCACGGCGAAGGTCAACTCCGACAAGAGCGTTCGGCGACGACCAACGCCGTACTCTACGCCAACCACCACGCAATCAACGCTATCAATCGGATTCGTCAACTTGAGCCATGCTGATCCCCGCCGACCTGGGGCGTATGCGGCGGTAGTGGACTTCAGTACGACCCCTTCGGAGCCACGCATGCGCGCGGCAATGAACTCCGCCTCAATCTCTTCAATGCCACCGACCAGTCGCTGTGGTGCAACACGAATGACGCCACCACATCGCTTTGTGATGCCAATCGCAGAGAGGGCGGCGTATCGCTCGTGGAGTGGCGTGCCGATCAGGAGTTGATCGTTCTGGGCGACGAGGTCGAAGGCGATGAACTGCACGGCGGTGCGCTCGCGCTCGTGCAGTGTGGTCTCTGCACCGCTCAGTCGTGATTGCACCGCACTCACTGGAAGAGGGTGTCCCTCTTCAAAGGCGATGATCTCGCCATCGAGCACCAGCGACCCCGATAGTTGCGCTGCGGCGGCGGCGATCTCGGGGAGCGCCACGGTGATCTCGTTGGCGTCTCGCCCGTAGAGTGCAACCTGGCCATCGGCGATATGCAGTTGCGCGCGAATCCCGTCGTACTTGTCTTCGACAACAATGGCGCCGGCGGCGATCTCGCTCAGTCGCTCCATCGCATCGGCGGCGCTGGCGGCAGGAGCGGCAAGCATGGCTGGGATCGGATGGAAGTAGCGGAGCTTCGCCTCGGCCAGAGCGCCGCGCTTCGCCAGAAGCGCCACGCGGCCGGCATCCCCCTCAAGGGTCATCGCCCAACGAACAGCGCTTACATCCGCACCAAAGGCTGTGGCAATCGCACCTTCGAGGAGGCCGTCGCGCAGGCCAATCTGCACGTCACCAGAGAGCATGCGCACGATGTACTTCGCCGCGATTGGTGAGGTGCCGTAGAAGAGCTGCATCAGCAGGTCGTGACGGCGCTGGCCACTGGCGCCACGAATTGCGGCGAAGGCATCGGGGAGCGAGCGGAGGGTCGGCGCTGAGCTGGCCCCAGCCACGGGCAAGACCCCTGTGGCGCTGGCGATGGCGCTGCTGCGCACCTGCGCGTGGCGCTCCTCGCTGGCAGCAGCCTCTCCAGCAATGGGACGCTCACTCTCGAGGAGCTCCTCAACGGCGAGGCCGATGTCGCCGGTCTCGTCGAGGATCTTGGCGAGCGAGCCGGCCGGTGCGCCCGCGACCTGCTCGACCGCCTTGGCGAGTGCCGGCCATGAGACGGCACCTGCCTGGGGGGTGCCGCGGCTCCCAAGGAGTCGGCAGATCACCTCAAGGTCAACCTCGTCGGCGACACGGAGCGCCTCCGCAAAGAGACGTGCCTTCTCCGAGGTGCGCGAGGCGCCCTCAATCTTGCGTGCCAACTGCATCCAACTAAGCATCGAGGCGATCGTATACCGTGACCGCGTGATCGGATCGCAGCCCCATAGATCAATCGGCGGACATGAGGCAATCCTCGTGGGCGAGCGTGTGGCGCTGCGCCCACACACCGTCGATACCCTCCCAGCGCTCAAGCGCTGGTATGCCGATCCGGAGCTGGTGCGCCTCGCCCGTCACCGCAACGAGCCACTCACCGGCGATGAGGTGGAGCGCATGGTCCGCGAGCGCTTCACCACCGCCCAGATGCTCGCCTTCGCCCTCTATGAACGTGTTGGCACGGCAGAGCATCTCATTGGTAGCTGCACGCTGGCGAATCTCGATATTGAGAACGGCGCTGCAAGCTTCCACTTGATGATCGGCGAGCCAGCCGCGCGCGGGCGCGGGCTCGGTAGCGAGGCGACGCGACTCGTTACCCAGTTCGCCTTTGAGGCGCTCGGCCTGCACCGCATCAGCCTCACCCTCTTCGCCTTCAACGAGGCGGCGATGCGCTGCTACACCAAGGCGGGCTTTACCGAAGAGGGGCGCATGCGCGATGCGATCACGCGCGATGGACGACGCTGGGATGAGATTCAGATGGGGCTCCTCGCTACCGACGCGTCATAGAGAGCGAATCTAGGCGCGGAACGCCTTTCGGGTCATCTCAATGAATCGCTCGCGATCAACGCGATAGACCACCCGGCAGTTCGGCTCGCGCTTCGTGTTGCCCAGGTGATCAACGATGGTTTGTCCGCGCTCATGTCCAAGGCCGAGCGACGCCTCAACACGAAGGTGCGCTTCGCTGGTCGCGATGTCGGGCTCAAGCGCCACCGCCATGGCGATTGGATCTGGCCAGTCAAAGCCCTTCAGCTTTGATGACTCTTCGCAGAACTTTCGCAAGGCGCGCTGAATGTCGATGCTGTACTG
>JAPLHR010000077.1 GCA_026389535.1 Chloroflexota bacterium | reverse complement strand
ATTCGTGCGGCAGACTCAGCCATAGGACGGCGGAGTATAGAACATCTGTTCTATCCTGTGGGGGGTCGTTTTCGTGCCCAAAGGGTGACCCCAGGCATCGCACGGCCTGCGGGCCTTCACGCCATACTCCTCCCTAAATAGATGTAGGGGGGACGTAGTACTCATGAAAAACAACTCGACCGCCGTGAAATTTCGCTGGATCGCTGTGGCCATCTTGTTGGTCGCGTCCTTCATGGACCTGCTCGACACGACGATCGTCAACGTGGCACTTCCTGCGATTCAGGAAAGTCTTGGCGCTTCGTCCTCCCAGCTGGTGTGGATCATCTCTGGGTACGCCCTCAGCTTTGCCGTCTTGCTGATCACCGGTGGTCGCCTTGGTGATCGCTATGGGCGCAAGACAGTATTCAACATTGGCGTTCTCGGCTTTACACTCGCCTCACTGAGCTGCGCCTTTGCCCAAACACCAGATGCACTCGTGATCTCGCGACTCGTGCAGGGTGGCTTTGCCGCGATCATGATCCCCCAGGTCCTCTCGATCATTCAGGTGCTGTTCAGGCCAGAAGAGCGCGCAGCAGTGTTCGGTTTGACTGGTGCGATCTCTGGGCTCGCCGCCGTTGCAGGGCCGCTCATTGGTGGTCTGCTCGTCTCTAGCGATGCATTTGAGCTGGGATGGCGCAGCATCTTCGTCATCAATATTCCCGTCGGCATTGCGCTGTTGATCGCATCCCTCGCCTTCGTTCCGAACTCCAAATCAGAGAAGCCGGTACGGCTCGACCCGCTCGGCGTTGGCCTGATCATCGCAGCGCTCTTCCTTGTGATCTTCCCCCTCATCCAGGGGCGAGAACAGGGCTGGCCAGTTTGGGTCTGGATCATGTTCGCGTCGAGCGTTGTGTTGATCGGCATCTTTGTTGCGCTGCAACGCCGTCAAGAGAAGACGAGCGGTGGGGCGTTGATTCCACCATCACTGTTCAACAATCGTGGATTCTCCGCCGGAGTCCTGACGAGCTTCTTGGCCGTCTCATCGATCGGCGCCTTCTTCCTGATCTTCGCCTTGTACCTGCAGGCTGGCCTCGGCGTCTCGGCTCTCGATGCCGGCCTGACATCGCTGCCATTTAGTGTTGGCGCATTCTTTGGCAGCGGGGTCGCGGTTCCCCTGGCCTCAAAGGTTGGGAAGTACTTGATTGCTGCTGGCGCTGTCTTGCAGCTGATTGGCTACACCTTGATCAAGGAGGTCATCCTGACCAAAGGCGATGGCCTGGCCCGAGGTGACTTGCTCCTTCCGCTGGCGATCGCCGGCGTTGGGTTGACCCTCATTCTGGTGCCGCTCGCTGATCTCGCCCTTGCCCAGACAGATGTGCAGAATGCTGGTGCAGCTTCGGGGGTGCTCAACACCCTCCAGCAGGTCGGTGGTGCCATCGGCGTTGCCGTGATCAGCGTGCTCTTCTTCGATGCCGTTGGCATGAACTTCTCCCCAGCGGGGCTGCGCGGCGCATTTGAGGTAGCGATTTGGGTGCCGCTCGTTGCGGTAACGCTGACCGGGCTCTCGAGCCTTTTGCTCCCGGGCGTTGCGGTGCTGGCTGCGCAGAAAAAGGTGGCGGCAAAAACTCGCAAGTGAACTAGCGGGCAACGGCCCAAAGGGCGCTGATTCTGCACGGTAGTAACAGCCAATATCGGGGAGATTCCACGTTTATCGTGCGTTGACAATCGCCCTGCAGAATCGCGCCATGAACACCTACACGCCCCTACGACTACCGCTCGAAGAGGAGCCCATCTCGCCGCGCCCGAACCCAGAGTGGAGCGAGACCGAGATTCGCCGACTGCTCGTGGAGGCCGAGGTGAGCGCGCACGCCTGGGCGGTGGAGCTTGATCACGCCACGACTCCAGAGTCGCAGCCAAGCAGCGCACCGCGCCTACGTATGGGCGTTGTCGCCGCCACCACCATCCTGGTGGTGATTACTGCACTCGCGCTCCTCGTACGCCGCTAGGTAGGCGACAATCTCTCTCACGTAGGGAGGGCACGCCATGCAGCGCACACGCATTGATTGGGTCGCAGAGCAGTCGAAGCTGCTGCGCGGCATTGCCGAAGAGTTCACCCGCACCCAGCCCTT
>JAPLHR010000095.1 GCA_026389535.1 Chloroflexota bacterium | reverse complement strand
AGAGGATCAGGCGGTTCCCCTTGCGGTTCACCTCCAAGATCTTCATGCGCAGCTTGCGGCCAACGTACGGCTGCAGCTTCTCGGCAATCTCCTGAATCGCGTCACGCGGTGCGTCGCCAGCTGGGCGGCGCGGGAAGTCGACGATCTGGCTGATCGGCACGAAGCCGCGAATGCCACAGTCAACAATGAGTCCGCCCTTGTTGTGATCGATAACGGCGACCTCGATGATGGTGCCTGCGTCGAGCTGCTCCTGCATCGTGCGCCACTTGCGCTCCATGCCGGCGCGGCGGATTGAGAGCACAACGTGCCCATCTTCCGACTCTGGCTGCATGACGTAGACGAGTACGGTGTCGCCGACGGTGAGGGCTGGGCCCTCTTCGCCGTTACGGCCGTGAAGTTCGCGGCTCGAGACAACACCTTCACTCTTCGCGCCAATGTCGACGAGCACTTCGTCCTTGTCGACGCGCACAACGATGCCGTCGAGGACGTCGCCCTGCTTCAAATTCTTAATTGGCATCCCTGCACCGGCGAGCAACTCTTCCATGGTGGTTGGCTCAGGGCCGGTCCACACACGTGGCTTTGGTGCAGCGGCTGGCGCGGCAACTGGGGCCTCGGTGGCTACTGGGGCCGACTCAGCAGGTGCGACATCAATTTGGTCAACCGCAGGGGCCTCCAACGAATCTGCTGCCTTCACCTTGACGCTCTTCGGCTTTGCAGGGGCTTTCGCCTTGCGGACTGGAGCAACTGCTCCAGCATCGGCACCCGCCTCGATATCGGCGGCGCCAGGGGTAAGTTCTTCGTTCAAGTTTGTAGTTCTCCTCACGACGTATTCGCGCTCAGGAGGTGACGCCGCCAGCAGAAGCAGGTGGCGCAACCTCGCGATCGCGTTCGGCGAGCCTACCACAGCCCCCCGCACTCGGCCTGGCGCCTATGGGAGCTTGAGCACCTGCCCAGGCGAGATCGTGTAGGCCGGGGCCGAAATGTTATTGAGCGCGGCGATCTGTTTATAGCCGTCTGGGCCCAACCCGAGCGACATCGCGATGTCATAGAGCGTGTCACCTGACCGCACGAGGTAGGTTTTCGGCGCCTCGGCGCTCCCTGAGGGAGAGGGCGAGGGTGTTGGCGATTCGCTTGGCGAGGGGCTTGGCGAAGGCGAGTCGCTCGGGCTCGCCGTTGGAGTGGCCTCGATCGAGGGGGTCGGCGTGGTCTCGCTTGGCGTCGTGATTGAGCCAATGATGGAGGTCAGGATCGGCCCAAAAAAACCAGCCACGGGACCGCTCGCGACGGTGATGACACCGGCGAGCACGACCACGAGCAGGACGCGGAGCCCCGGTGAGCCGTTCGATGGGCGTGGCAGCGCGGCGTTACTGATGACAGCAGCGTCGCCAACGGGTTGGCGCGGGGCAACGCTTGCCGCGAGGGTGCCGAGCTGCGCCTCACGAGTTTGGCGAATCTGGCAGGCGCCGCCCACGATGCAGCGCTCAGCGCGAATAGCCTTGGCTAACTCGGGGCGCGCGGGCTCTGCGCCGCAGCGGCTGAGGGTGCGGGATGGCGTAAGGGTGATCGCTCCGCTTGGGTCGAGGAGCCAGGGGCAGGGAGTTGCGTTCACAGGTTCCACGTTCGCAGGATAGCCGACGTAACCCCCCAGGATGCCAAAGAGCCCGGCGACGTCCTATTTTGCCGAGGAGCTGCCCCCTCAGTATTTTCGGCGCTGGAGAGCTTGACTTCCGTGTTCGGGATGGGAACGGGTATGGCCTCTCCGCAAATGTCACCGGGCTCCGCTTGGCGAAGTCCGAATCCATGACTGAAAACATCGACAAGTTATCTGTTTCATCGGGGGTGTATCCAAAACGACCACGGGCGCCGAAGAGGCGTCGTGGAGGTCAAGCCCTCGACCGTTAGTAGCGCTTTGCTGCAGCCATCACTGGCCTTCCACATGCGCCCTATCAAACAGGTAGT
>JAPLHR010000104.1 GCA_026389535.1 Chloroflexota bacterium | reverse complement strand
TTGCCCCTTCGGGGTTCGTTTTTGAGCTGCCATCGCGCGAGCGTACACTCTAGGCATGTTTGACGCGCTCGGTAGCAGTCTTCGGGCCTCACTTCGCCGCCTTACGGGGAGTGGGCGAATCAGTGCCGCCGATCTTGAGGCCGGCCTTGCCGATATCCGCACCTCACTGGTCGGCGCCGATGTTGCGATGCCCGTCGTCGCGCAGTTGTTGGAGCGCATCAGCGAGCGGGCACGCGCAAGTGAGATCGTTGGCGGTCTCGGCGCTGGTGAGCGCATGCTGGGAATCCTGCACAGCGCGCTAACGGAAACGCTTGGCGGATCTGGTCGCGACCTTGACCTGCGCGAGCGACCGGCAACCATCCTCCTGCTCGGCTTGCAAGGTGCAGGCAAAACAACAACGGCAGCAAAGCTTGCCTATCGCTTGGCGAAAGATGGTCGCCGTCCGCTGCTCGTTGCCGCCGACCCACGTCGACCAGCAGCGGCAGAGCAGCTCGCAACCTTGGCCGCTGCAATCAAGGTGCCAATGCATCGCGAACCACTCGGTACGCCAGTGGCAGAGATTGGAACGCGTGCCATCGCTGCAGCCCGACGCCTCGGCCTTGACGTGGTGATCATCGACAGCTCAGGGCGCACCACCCTCGACGACGAGCTCCTAGAAGAGTTGCGCGACCTTCGTGACGCGACGAAGCCGCGTGAGCGGCTCTTGGTTCTCGACGCGGCCACCGGTCAGTCAGCCCTGGCGATCGCCGAAGGATTCAAGGCCGTGGCTGAGCCGACGGGACTCATCCTCTCCAAACTTGACGGAGATGCGCGCGGTGGTGCCGCACTCTCAATTGCCGGCGGTGCAGGAATTCCGGTCGTCTATGTGGGTACCGGCGAGCGCTCCGATGCGTTGGAGCGTTTCCATCCCGAACGTATCGCCAACCGCATTCTCGACATGGGTGATATAGCCACGCTGGCAGAGCGCGTTCGAGATGCAGAGATTGGACCGATGGCAGCGCCCGACGCTGAAGTACGTGCGAAGGCGGCGGAGGCTCGCGCACTACGTGGCGGGATGACCTTTGACGACCTGCTCGGCCAACTCCGTCAGATGTCGTCGCTCGGACCGATCGGCCAGGTGGTCAAGATGATTCCGGGTATGGGCGGCATGGCAGAGCAGGCCGAAGCCGCCGTCGCCAGCGGCGAACTGAAGCGCACGGAGGCGATCATCCTCTCGATGACCCCCGCCGAACGGCGCGACCCAGCCCTGCTGACCCTGCCACGACGTCGGCGCATTGCCGCAGGGGCTGGGCGAGCCATCGAGGAGGTCAACAGGCTGGTCAAGCGACTTGAGGAGATGCGGACCCTGATGCGACGTGCTGGGAGCGGAGACCCGAGCCGGCTGATGGGCGGTGGAGCTGGCCTCCCTGGCAAGCACGCCGGCGGGCGGATCCCTCCCAAGGCGGCGAAGCGTGAGAAGCGGCCCAAAAAGGGCGGCAAACGGCGCTAGTCCACGGGGAGAGATGCGCCCGAGCCGCTGAGCGGCTAGGATTCACGGACTGACCCCCTGGCAACGCCAGGGCCACCAGCCGCTCCGGAAGGGGCGGCGCCTCGGAGGATGCATCAGGGATGAGTGTTCGGATCCGTTTGACCCGCGTGGGCGCATCTAAGCAGCCATCGTATCGCGTGGTTGCCACCGATCGCCGTTCGCCTCGAGATGGTCGCTCGCTAGAAATTCTTGGCCACTACAACCCACGCACCGAGCCGCTGACGTTGGTGCTTGATCTCGCCAAGGTTGATGCCTGGATCGCCAAGGGCGCACAGCCATCTGATGTCGTTGGCAAGCTGATTACCAAGGCGCGCGCCGGCGGTATCGCCATGGGCGGCAAGACGTTGGCCAAGGCTGCAACGCCTGGCTACACCAAGCCTGGCACGCGACCAGTTGTCGAAGAGCCAACGGTTGTCGTTGAAGCTGCGCCGGAGGCTGCTGTTGAGGCGACCGCTGATGCTGCAGTTCCTGAGGCTGCTCCGGTTGAAGATGCACCCGTCGCCGAAGCGGCACCAGCAGAGGAAGTCGCGGCTGTTGAAGCTGCACCCGTTGTCGAAGAGGCACCAGCAGAGGCGGCACCTGCCGCCGAGGAGGCGTAAGTGGCAGCAGCGCAACTTGTTGAATATGTCGCAAAGTCACTTGCCGATAATCCAGACGGTGTCAGCGTTGAGGTCGAAGAGGATGGCGACTCCATCATCTTGCGCCTTCTCGTTGATGAAGAGGACATGGGCCGAGTCATCGGGCGCAACGGCAGCATTGCCAAGGCGATGCGCAGCCTGTTGAAGGTCGTTTCAAATCGCACCGGAGAGAACTACGTCCTCGAAATTGGCTGATGTAACGACGGACCTGCGCGTTGCGCAGGTGCGCGGCGTTCGCGGTCTTGATGGCACCCTTCGCCTCGAGGTCCTGACCGACCTTCCCGAGCAGCGCTTTCTTCCTGGTGCTCGTCTCTCGGTTGAAGGCTCTGAGCGCGTCCTCACAATCCTCGAGGTAACCCCTAGCTCCCCAGGCCTCTTTATTCGCGTCGGTGAGGTGCAGAGTCGACTGGCGGGCGAGCGACTCGTTGGCGCTTATCTCACCATTCCAGCCGCCCAGGTGCAGATCCCGCCAGACCGTGTGCTCTGGGACGAAGTGATTGGAGTGACGGTGCGCGACCCGCAAGGCGAGATCATTGGCGAGGTTCGTGATCTCTATCGCGCGGGTGGCGCCGAGGTTTACGTTGTGCAGACACCGGATGGCGGAGAGATTGACCTCCCCGCTGTTGCGGCGGTCATCGTGGAATTCGCGCCCCGAGAGGGACGCATCGTTGCGGATTTGACTGGCTCAGAGCTCACCATTCGTGCAGCGAAGGCACCTCGTCGACGTGGCCCGCAGAAGACGCCTGGCAGCGTTGCGTCACTACGCGCCGCGAAGGCTTCACGCCGACCGAAGCAGCGCTCCGCCAAGCCCCCGGCAGGTGACGCATGAGCGAAGAGGTTCGCCCAGTGCTGAAGATCGATGTGATCTCTCTCTTCCCGGAAACGATCATGTCAGCGCTCTCCGCCAGCATTCCAGCACGCGCCCTTGAGCGCGGCTTGGCAACTCTCACCTGTCATGACCTGCGCACTTGGGGGATCGGAAAGCACCGCTCGGTCGACGATGAGCCGTATGGCGGTGGGGCAGGGATGCTCCTGCGGCCAGAGCCGCTGGTTGAGGCGATTGACGCGCTGCGCGGGCCAGACTCCACCGTCATCCTCTTTGATGCGGGTGGTGAACGCCTACGACAGCCGCGCGTTCGAGCGTTGGCCGCAGCCTCACATCTGATCATCATCTGCGGGCGCTACGAGGGAGTGGATGACCGCGTTCGCGCCTACGTTGATCTCGAGCTCAGCCTTGGCGACTTCGTCCTCTCTGGGGGTGAGCCCGCCGCGATCGTCCTCTGTGACGCGATCCTGCGCCTCGTCCCTGGGGCGATTGATGCCGCGTCGCTCTCTGAGGAGTCGTTCTCTGGGGA
>JAPLHR010000081.1 GCA_026389535.1 Chloroflexota bacterium | reverse complement strand
TTGACGTGCGGCTTGGACCGCTCGAACTTTGCCTTTGCCATCTCGATTCTCTCTCCGATTTCCTACTACCGTCACTTGTTAATAGCGTTGACGGTTACCGCTGTTTCTTCCACCCGAAGGTGGAGCCCACGACCGGACTTGAACCGGTGACCTCGTCATTACCAATGACGTGCTCTACCAACTGAGCTACGTGGGCCAGTCCATTTCCGATCCTGTTGCTTCTCTTTTCGCTCCAGTGCTGGTGGGCAGGAAGGGAATCGAACCCCCACAGTCGAAGACGGCTGATCTACAGTCAGCGGAGCTCACCACCTGCTCAACCTACCCTTGTGTCCAGTGCTGGAGCCGACAACGGGACTCGAACCCGGAACCTACGGTTTACAAAAACGTTGCTCTACCAATTGAGCTATGTCGGCGCCCACGTCGGGATACCTTGCGGTCCGTCGGTGAGGCGTGATCATAGCCCCCTACGGGCGTGGGGGTCAACCGCCTACGTGCGGCAGATCGTCAATTTCAGGGGCGGCTGGCGCTTCGGCGTCGGCTGAGACTGGCGCGACGGGGTCGCTTGACCTAACCAGCGGGGTCTCAGGGGCTGGCACAGGCTGTGCCGCTGCTGGGCGTTGGCCGAGCGCCTCGAAGAGGAGGATGGAGCCGGCCACCGCGGCGTTCAGGCTGGCGACCTTGCCGACCATGGGGATGCGGACGAAGAGGTCGACCCGCCGGCGGACGGCTGGAGAGAGGCCTCGACCCTCGGCGCCGATCACGATGCAGAGTGGCCCGCGCAGGTCCGACTCTCGATACCCCTGGGCTGCCTCGGCCTCAGCGCCGACCACCCGAATCCCTCGCAGGCGCAGGGCGGTAAGCTCGTCGGCCAGATTCTCAACGCGGGCGACCAGGAGGTGCTCGACCGCTCCGGCGCTGGCCTTAATGGCGGCTGGCGAGAGGGGGGCGGCCCCCTTGCTGCCGATCAGGAGGCCATGCACCCCCACCGCCTCGGCGCTGCGGATCAGGCTGCCGAAGTTCTGGGGGTCCTCTACCCCGTCAAGCGCCAGGATGAAGGGGGCCTCCCCACGCGCCACGGCGCGGGCGAGCAGGTCTTCAGGGGCGGCCTCGGGGCGCCGCTTCACGACCAGGGCGACCCCCTGGTGGCCATCAAACCCAGATAGCTGGCCGATCAGGGCACCCTCGACCTCAATAATCGGGATGCGCAGGGCGGTGGCATGCAGGACCATCTGCTGCAGGGCATCTCGGCGCTGCGGCACCACCAGGAGGCGGACCGCCTCGCGGCGGGCGGCGAAGGCCTCCTCGACCGGCCGACGCCCAGCGATGACCTCGTGCTCTGGGCCGACCATGCCGGCAACCTGCAGGGAAATGGCACGGCGGGATGCCCACTGTCGGGCACCACCTGCACTAAAGGTTGGGCGTGCGATACCGGGACGTGGTCCGACCGGTCCACCGGGGCCGCCGGGGCGGAATCCAGCAGGGCGTGGTGGTCGCGGTCGCTGGTCGTCGTTCATGCCTGCGGCCCAGCCAGTCGCCAACGCTGCCCATCGCGACCGTCATCAATCAGCACGCCGAGGCTCGCCAACTCGTCGCGCAGTGCGTCGGAGCGCGCCCAATCCTTGGCGGCGCGTGCGGCGATGCGCTCCGCAAGCAGCGCCTCGGCACCCGCTGGGAGCACCGCGCGATCTGGCAGCACGGCCAGCACAGCGTTGATCTTCTCGAGAACGGCGATCAGCGACTGCGCGCCTGCGCCGCTGCAGTTGGCGTCGAGGAGGCGATTCCCGTCGCGCACTAGATCAAAGAGCGTTGCAAGGGCTTCGGGGACGGCAAGATCGTCATCCATCGCAGCGGCGAACCTGCTCCAGCTTGTTTCGGCGAGTGTCGCTGCACGCTGGTCGGCGTCCGCATCACCGGCTGTGATCGCGCTACGTGCGCTCAGTGCGGCAACGAAGGCGTCGATGCGCGCGATGGCCGATGCGGCTGCGGTGAGCGAATCGTCGTTGTAGTTGAGATTCGTGCGGTAGTGCGCGGAGATCAGCGCGAGGCGCAGGGCGCGAGGCTCCGCGCCGCCAGCGAGTAGATCGCTCACACGCGAGATGTTCCCGAGCGACTTCGACATCTTGTCGCCCGAGACGTGCAAGTGTGCGCAGTGCATCCAAGTGCCGACGAATGGCTTCCCCGTCGCCGCCTCAGACTGCGCGATCTCGTCTTCATGATGCGGGAAGACGAGGTCAATGCCGCCCGTGTGCAGATCGAACGACTCACCGAGGTAGCGCATGCTCATTGCCGAGCACTCGAGGTGCCATCCTGGTCGCCCTGGGCCAAGTGGGCCGTCCCACGATGGCTCGCCAGGCTTCGCCGCCTTCCACAAGACAAAGTCGCGCACGTCATCCTTGCTGTACTCGTCCGCCTCGACGCGCTCGCCGACGCGCATCGCTTCGGGATCGAGGCGCGCGAGGCGCCCGTAGGCTGGCCACGATGCGATCTTGAAGAAGATCGAGCCGTCCTCGGTGCGATAGGCGTGCCCCTTGTCGAGGAGCTGCTGCACGAGGGCGATCTGCTCAGGAAGGTGCTCCGTCGCGCGGGGCATCTCGTCGGGAATCACCATGCGCAGCGCCGTCATGTCGGCGCGGAAGACCGCCTCCCAGCGATCGGTGAGCGCGCGAATCTCTACGCCCTCTGCCGCTGCGGTGCGAATGATCTTGTCGTCGATGTCGGTGAGGTTTACCACCCATCGCACCGTGCGGCCGCTCGCCCGGAGCCAGCGCACCAACGTGTCGGCGAAGAGGAAGCT
>JAPLHR010000015.1 GCA_026389535.1 Chloroflexota bacterium | reverse complement strand
TGCCGCGACCGGCGAGGCGCTCGGCGAGTGCCTCAGGGGATGGGGGTGCCACAAAGATCAGGATCGCCTCGGGGATGACCTTGCGTAGGCTTCGCGCACCCTGGACATCAATCTTGCAGAGTGCATCTTGCCCACGAGCCAGGGCGCCACGCACCTCATCGCGCGGGGTGCCGTAGGAGCGATCGTGCACGGTGGCCGCTTCAAGGAGTTCACCTGCTGCATTGAGGGCATCAAACGATTCGCGACTCTGGAAGTGATAGTGCACGCCGTCCATCTCACCAGAACGTGGTGGTCGGGTCGTGCAGGTAACGACGTAGTGGAAGGTTTGGCCCACTGGGCGGCGGCGCAGCTCGTTGATGATGGTGTCTTTGCCCACGCCGCTCGGCCCGGAGATCACGATCACCTGGGCGCCTGGTGCCCCGGCTCGTCGCTGTGGCTCCATCACCCCTCCCCTCTGCTGGAGTGCAACCGTAGCGCATCAAGGGGCGCCTGCAGGTCGGCGGGGAGCTCGGCCTCGAGGCGCATCAAGCGTCCATCCCGCGGGTGAGCAAAGACGATCTTCCAGGCGTGAAGGAAGAGGCGCGTTGTTGCATCTGGACCGCGTCGGCTGGTGCCGTTCCCATAGGTTGGGTCTCCGGCGATCGGGTGCCCAATCTCTGTCAAGTGCACACGAATCTGATGGGTGCGGCCGGTAATGAGGTCCACTTCGAGCAGCGTCCAGCCCGGGAATCGCTCGCGAACTCGGTACCCCGTCGTCGCCTCGCGACCACCTGCGACCACCGCCATTCGCTTGCGCTCATTCGGGTCTCGCCCGATCGGTGCCTCGATGCGCCCCAGTTCGGCCGCTACCGAACCTTGCACAAGGGCGAGGTAGGTCTTCTTGATGCGTCGCGCCTTGAGCTGTGCCATCAGGCTCAACTGCGCCACATCGCCCTTCGCAACGATCAAGAGTCCGCTGGTGTCTTTGTCGAGCCGATGCACGAGCCCGGGACGCGCGACGCCGGCAATCCCTGGCAGCTCTGCCACATGGTGCAGCAGCGCATTGACGAGCGTTCCCGTTGCATGGCCTGGCGCGGGATGCACCACGAGACCGGCAGGCTTATTCACCACCACGATGTCCTCGTCTTCGTAGACCACGGTCAGCGGAATATCTTCGGCGAGGAGCGTTGTCTCACTCACCGGCGGAATCACGAGGTGGAGCGTCTGCCCTGCGACGAGCGTGGAGCTGGCACGCACGATGAGACCACCCATTGTGAGATGGCCCTCAGAGATGAGTCTCTGCACAAACGAGCGAGAGAGTCCACTCCTATCTGCGACGAACCGATCAGCACGCTGCCGGGCCGCCTCTGGCGGGATCGGCAGATCAAGTTCACGCGCCTCACTCATCTGCGAACCGTACTACGGGAACGCCACAAGGTATCCACGAGCAAGATCACGATGCCGAAGCTGATCCCTGCATCGGCGATGTTGAAGGTCCAGAACCGCAGGCTTCCCACGCCTACATCAATGAAATCAAGCACATAGCCAAATGCCAAACGGTCAATCAGGTTGCCAATCGCGCCACCAATGAGCAGCCCGACCCCAACCGTCAGAGGGGTAACCCGAGGAAGTCGCTCACGCTCGTGGAAGATCACCAGGGCAAGGATGACGCCGATGCTGAGGGCGGCGAGGAGCGGAGCACTCCCCTGCACAATGCCGAAGAGGCCGCCACTATTCTCGCCACGGATGATTTGCAGGAGCGAACCGATCAGCTGATGCGGGACCGCAAGATCCATGCCATCCACCAGCATCTTTGATCCTCGATCCGCTGCGATGAGTGCGAGCGCAATGAGTGCGAGTGTCGCTCGCCTCATCCGGCAGACCGGCGGAACGAGAAGGCGGTGTCACCGAAGGAGAGCTCAATCTGATCCGCAACGTCACCGGCGGTGGCACCAAACTCAATCGAGCGCGCACCAACACTCTGCGTAAGCTGCTCTGTGTATGGGGCAAGCGACCGCGCCGATTCGGGCAGATAGAGGCTGATCGGATCGCCGATCTGCAACCCAGCACGCTTGCGCAGGTCCTGCACTGCACGGGAGAGCTCGCGGACGTCACCCTCTGCGATGAGTTCTGGTGTCAGGGCCGTCTCAAGCTCAACAACCAGACCGCCCCCTTCAGCAACGAAGCCGCCCTCACGTGGGATCGCCTGGATCTCAATCTCATCTGGCGCAAATTCGAGGCCCACAATACGTACGGCGCCACCTGCGAGGAGCTCCACATCACCAGAGCGCGCTGCGGCGAGTACCGCCTGCAGCTTGTCGCCGAGTCGCTTCCCAACCTTCGGCAAGAGCACCTTCACCTTGCGCTCAAAGAGGCCGGAGGCATCGGTGACCGACTCAACTCGCTTGACGTTCAGTTCGTCCGCAAGGATCTCGAGTAGTTCGGCGTGTGGGGTTTCGCCGCCAAAGACGACGCGCGCCAGTGCGAGCGGTTGACGTGTGCGTATGGCGGCGGCGCTGCGCACGGAGCGCCCCAGTTCGGCGGCGCGAATCACCCGGCTCATTGAATCCTCAAGGGCCTGGTCACGCCAGCCCTGCACGCGGGCCTTCGGCCACGGCTGCAAGTGGATGCTCCCCGTCGCGCCGTCGGCGACAAGGTTGGTGTAGATGGCGTCGGTGAGCATCGGTGCAATCGGTGCCGCCACCTGCAGCAGCGTCAGCAGCGCCTCATGGAGGGTGGCGAAGGCATCGTTTCGATCCGCCTCAGCGGTCGAGAGGTCAAAGCGGTCACGTGAACGGCGGAGGTACCAGGTGGAGAGCTCATCGATCGCCGCTTCAAGACGTGCGACGGCCGACTGGGCGTCGTAGTTCCGGAGTGCCCCCTCCACGGTCGAGACGAGGTCGGCGGTGCGACTCAGGATCCAGCGGTCCATGGCGCCCCGATCGGCCACTGGGCTCGCCACGCCCCCTGGGCGCCAGCCAGCACTGTTCGCGTAACCGATGTGGAAGGCGTAGACGTTCCAGAGCACGAGGAGCTTGCGGCGCGCCTCATCCGCTCCGTTCCAGCCGAAATGCACGTTCTCTTCGGGGCGCGAGCCGGCAAAGAGCCAGCGCATCACATCAGCGCCCATGCGATCGGCCGCCTCATCAAATTCAATGGAGTTGCCCCAGCTCTTGTGCATCTGGCGACCATCTTCCGCAAAGACGAGTCCGTAGCCGAACACGGTCTTCGTTGGTTCGCTCCCGACCATGACCGTCGACATAGCGAGCAACGAGTAGAACCAGTTGCGGAACTGACCAGGGAAGCTCTCCGTAATCAGATCAGCGGGGAACCAGCGCTTCCAGTACTCGGGATCGCTGCGATAGCGCATCGTTGAGAGCGAGACGATCCCCGCATCGAGCCACGGATTGCCAACGTCGGGGACGCGCTGCACCTCGCCGCCGCACTTCGCGCAGGCGATACGAACCTCATCAATGTATGGCCGGTGGGGGCTATGCCCCGCCAGGGCGTCAAGCCCCGCAACGGCGCGCCCCTCAAGCTCCGCGCGGGAGCCAAGAACCTCTACAGCGCCGCACCCTTCACACTCGTAAATTGGCAGTGCAAGACCCCAATAGCGCTTCTTCGAGATCATCCAGTCGCTCATGTTGCGGAGCCAATCGAGCTCACGATCGTGCCCGAACGATGGGAGCCACGAGATGTTGTCAACGACATCCATGATCTGGTAGCGCAGGCTCCCCGCCTTCTCCGCGGCGCTGAGCTGCGCGCGTGGCTTCTCGTAAGTGGCGCCCATGCTGATAAACCACTCGTCAACGAGTCGGAAGGCGAGTGGCGTTGCGCAGCGCCAGCAGTGCGGATACCGGTGCGTGATCTTCTCTCGGCGCAAGAGGCTCCCGCTCTGCTCCAGCGCGACAAAGATCAGATCGGCAACAACGAGCCAGTCCTTACCGCTGAGCTCGTTGAAGCCTTCTAGGTAGGTACCGCCCTCGTCAATTGGCGCAATCATCGGCAGGCCTTCGGTGATGCAGAGGGCGTGGTCCTCGCTGCCGCAAGCGGGGGCGATGTGCACGATGCTCGTCCCCTCTTCGGCGCCAACGTCGCTCCACGAGATCACACGGTGTGCGGCACCATCTGGGCCGAGTGCTGCGGCTACGGCTGGTGCGGCATCAAACGTGGCGCGGTAGCGCCACCCCACCAGCTCGCTCCCCTGCTTGGTCTCGAGCACCTTGGCGCGAGGTGCGCCACCGCCGAGTGCGGCGACGCGGCGCGTTGCACCGATCCACATCTTGCGCCCCTCAAATTCCACCAGCTCATACGAGAGTGTTGGGCTCACCGCAGCGGCGACGTTAGCCGGAATGGTCCACGGCGTTGTTGTCCAGGCGAGGAGCTCTTCGCCAGGGCGATCGACGAGAGGGAAGCCGAAGTAGGCGGATGGGTCGTCGCGATCGGCGTACCCCTCCGTCATCTCGTGCTGACTGATACCGGTGCCGCACCGTGTGCACCACGGCATGCTGTCACTCCCCTTGTAGAGCCAGCCGCGGCGATTGCATTCGGCGAGGAAGCTCCAGATCAGATCGTTGTTCTCATCCGAGAAGGTGAAGTACGAGACACCAACCTCAGGTGAGCCGAGTTGTCCGATGAGCCCTTCAGGGGTGCCACGCACCTCTCCACCTGCGCCAGTAATTGCCAACTCACGCTCAGGTGCGTCGCTGAGTGCGTCGCGCAGGCGCAGCAGATCCGCTGGGTCGTTCCAATCCATCCACATGCCGAGCCGAATAGACTGCTCGGTCTGTCGTGCGGCGTAGGTGAGCACGCGCTGCTTACAGAGCCGGATGAACTCCGCCAGGCCGCGCTCCTCGATCTGTCGCTTGGAGGTGAGCCCGAGCTCTTTCTCAACGTTTACTTCGACCCAGAGGCCTTGGCAGTCAAACCCTTGCTGCCAACGTAGCTCGTGTCCGAGCGACGCACGGAAGCGCTGGAAGAGATCCTTATAGGTGCGACCCCAGGCGTGGTGAACGCCCATTGGATTGTTCGCGGTGATTGGGCCATCGAGGAAAGACCAGGGCTCACCGCCGGCCGTCTGCGCGCGGAGGCGCTCAAACGTTCCCTCGGCACGCCAACGCGCCAGCATCTGGTGCTCCAGGCTGATCAGGTCAGGCTTCGAATCAACAGGGTTGAACATTGAGAGGAGCGTGCCACGCCACCCCCGACATGGCAAACGGGGGGCACCCCCCTTCTCCGCAAGGCGGTATGGTTCCCGTTATGAGCCAACCGACTGAGACTGCACGACGCTCAGCCTTCGCGGCGGCTGTCTTTTCGCTGGTGGTCCCAGGGTTCGGGCACCTCTATGGGCGACGTTGGCGAGCGGCACTCCTCTTCCTCGCACCGCCCATCCTCCTCCTGGCACTGGTAGGTGGCATCGTCGCAGCGGATGGCCTGCCAGGCCTCGTCGGACTCCTAATCACCCCCTTCGGGCTGAGTGCGGCTGGCATCCTCAACATTCTCCTTGCGGCCTGGCGTGGGGTCGCAGCCGCTGACGCGTGGCGCGGAGCCGTACAGCGGGAGAGTGGACTTCGCGCAATTGGCACCTCGTTCGCCGGCCTCGCCCTCTCGCTCGTGGCCGCCCTCTCGCTCCACCTCATCCTGGGCGGCTATGTCACGACGGCATCAGAGCTCGTCGGCGGCATCTTCTCTTCTGGCACCGAAACGCCTGGCGCGACCCCTGCACCACGCTGGGATGGGAAGGAGCGCCTGAACGTACTCCTCGTCGGGATCGACCAACGTGGCGACAGCACCTCCTTCAACACCGACACCCTGATCGTTGCCAGCGTTGATCCGGTCAATGGAACCGTCACGATGTTCAGCATTCCGCGCGACACCGTTGATTTCCCGGTGCCCTCTAACGCCCAGCGACTGTACGGGGCAACGTATGGCAACAAGATCAACTCCTACTACGCCTCAGCAAGTCGAAATGCGACCGTCTTCCCAGACGGCCCCATGCCCGCCCTGCGTGAAATGCTCGGCAACTTCTACGGGATGAAGATCGACTACTCGCTGATGGTGAATTTCACTGGCTTCCAAGAGATTGTGGATGCCCTTGATGGTGTGCGCATCACGGCGAAAAATCCGGTGACGGATGACTCGTATCCCCTTGGTGGTGGCAAATACGCACGCATCCATGTTCTGGCTGGCGTGCACGCGATGGATGGCGCAGAGGCGCTGATCTTTGCCCGATCACGACACGGCAGCTCTGACTTTGATCGCGCCGCACGGCAGCAGCAGGTGATCACCGCAATCCGTGCCCAAAGCGATATGGCGGCGATCACGCGAAACCTCCCCTCACTCGCAGCGGCGCTCAAGGATTCTCTCAAGAGCGACTTCCCACAGCAGGATCTCCCGCTCCTCTTAGATCTCATTGCCCAAATTGACTCGGGGAGCATTCGCAGCCTCGTCTTCACGCCGCCGACTTATCAAACTGTCGGATCCGATGGCCGTGGGTACATCATCACGCCAGATGTGGTCAAGATTCGCGCCGCGGTGCTGCAAGCGTTCAGCGCACAGCCAACCAAGGAGGAGCGTGAGGCTGAGGCACTCGCCAGGGAGGCGGCGCGCATCTGGGTACTGAATGGCACAGGGAGGAAGGGCGAAGCGGGAGTCCTCGCCGCAGCGCTCACCCGGGCCGGACTCGATGCGTCAGCGCCAACCGGGATCACTCCCGGCGAGATCGGCCTGCTCAAGACGCGATTCATCGTCTACAACGGGGCCGAACAGCGAATGCCCGTCTCCCTCGCGTTACTTGAGCAATTCCTCGGCATGAAGGCGACGTTGATCGATGACCAGACCGTTACGGTCGATGTGGAGATTATTACTGGCGCCGACGTGCCGACCGTCACCCCGTAGGGGCGCCACCCGGTTTAGTAGATCGGCGTGAGCCAGTGCTTGTAGGCGGGCGCCTTACCGCGCACGGCATCAAAGTAGCGGCTCTGAATTCGCTTCGTTAGCTCGCCAATCTTCCCAGTACCGACGGAACGGTGATCAACCTCAATCACAGGCGATACCTGCGCACCAGTCCCTACGAGGAAGATCTCGTCGGCGATGTAGAGCTCGCTCCGGTCGATCTGACGCTCAACCACCGGGATGCCGAGCTCTGCAGCAATCTCGATGATGGCCGCTCGAGTGATCCCTTCCAGGATGTCATCGTTCACCCCAGGGGTAACGAGCTTCCCGCCACGCACCATGAAGAGGTTCTCAGCGGAGCCTTCAGAGACCTTCCCCGCCTCGGTGAGCACGATCGCCTCGTCAAAGCCGTTCAGCCCCGCCTCGCTCTTAGAGAAGGCGCTGTTCACGTAGTTCCCAGCGATCTTGGCTCGCGCTGGGATGGCTAGATCAGAGGTGCGGCGCGTAGCCACGGTCGCGCAGCGGATCCCCGTCGCGGTGTCGATGTAGTCGCCAAAGGGAACAGAGATGACGTAGAGATCATTCTCTAAGCCGTGGAGCTTTACCCCGATCGCCTTGGTGCTCTTGTAGACGCTCGGGCGAATGTACACGTCCTCTTTGAACGCATTGCGCTTGAGTAGCTCAACCACGATTCCCTTAAGCGCCTGCACATCTGGGAGTGGATTCATGAGCATGATCTTGCAGGAGGAGCGCAGCCGCTCCAAGTGCTCGGTGACCTTCAGCGCGTAGAGCTGCTGCTCCTCCGCGTTCCAGTAGGCGCGAATCCCTTCAAAGGTGGCCGTGCCGTACAGGAACGCATGCGTCATGACGCTCACCTTCGCATCCGCAAGCGGTCGGAAGTCGCCCTCTAGATAGGCGGTGATTCCGTCGTACTCGTGGCCTGCGCTCTCTGCCATGACGCCCTCCCCTACCGGATCCTAGCCCTGGTGCTGCGGTGCGTACGGCAAGAGCGCCATCTGCCGAGCGCGCTTAAGCGCTGCGGTGACTTCGCGCTGATGCTGCGCACAGGTGCCCGTCTTGCGACGTGGCTCGATCTTGGCGCGGTCCGAAAGGTAGCGGCGGAGACGATTGATCTCCTTGTAGTCAATGTACCCCTGCTTGTCGCTGCAGAACGAGCAGACGCGGCGACGCCGCCCTGCGCCGAACTTGTCATCACGCTTCTTGAATCGCTTTGGTGCCTCAGGCATGGTGTGCTCCTCTCAATTCGATGTGGTTGGGATTAGAACGGAAGGTCGTCAAGATCGCTTGGCGCCGACTGGCTGCTCTCTTCTGGAGAGCCCTGGCTCGGTGCAGCAGATCGAGGCGCGCGTGGCGCGTTCGGATCAGCGTCAGGATTGCGATCGACGATAACGACTTCGCTCGCGAGGATGTCCAGCGCAACGCGCTTCTCTCCCTCTTTTGAGTCGTACATATCCACCTGAAGCCTGCCCTCGGCGTACACCTTGCGCCCCTTACGGAGCCACTCAGCCAGCTTCACCGATCGCTCACCAAACATGATGACGCGATACCAGGTGGTCTTATCTTCCCAGTCGCCGCCAGCAGCCTTGCGGCGCTCATTGGTGGCAACGCGCATCTCGAGGCGCGGCTTGCCATCAGCCGTGTACTTGAGCTCTGGGTCGGCACCAAGGTTTCCGATGATGCTGATCTTCGCGAACGACATGGACTACTCCCCGGCGACTGCAGCGGCTGCTGCAGCTGCGGCGGCGATTTCGCCCTCGGTGTCATCGGCATCGAGCTCGAGTCGCGCCGGCGTACCACCATCAAGATTGAAGTCGCGAAGTGCGGCGGCACCCTTGCGCTCGTCGCGGATCACCAGGTGGCGGAGCACCTCTTCGGTGATCAGGAGCACGCGCTCAATCTCAGCAATGGCCGATGCGGCAACCTCGAACACGTAGATCTGAT
>JAPLHR010000019.1 GCA_026389535.1 Chloroflexota bacterium | reverse complement strand
GAGTCGGGGATCCATCAGGACGGCGTCCTGAAGAATCCGCTGACCTACGAAATCATGACGCCGCAGTCGGTTGGCCTCGTTGGCTCAAGCCTGACGATCGGCAAGCTCTCGGGTCGCCGTGGCTTGCAGGCAAAGTTCGCCGAGCTCGGCCACGACCTCAGCGGTGAGGCGCTCGATGCCCTTTACCGTGAGGCGATCGCCCTCGCCGACGTGAAGAAGGAGCTGACCGACGCCGACCTGTTGGCGCTTGTCGACAAGCGCGCCGCGACCGGTAGCGCCGCAACCATTGAGCTGCTCGACTGGAGCGTTGCCAGCTCACGCGGCGGCGGCTCTTCTGGGCGGGTTGAGGTGCGCGTGAACGGTGTAGAGGCCACGGCGGAATCCACGGGGAACGGCCCCGTCGACGCCCTCTATGAGGCCATTGACAAGGCGGTCGCCCCAACCCTCGGCTGGAGCCCGATCCTCGCCGAGTACGAGATCCGTGCGGTGAGCGAGGGCGAGGACGCCCAGGGCCAGGTGACGGCGAAGTGTCGCCGCTCCACCGATCTTGACGCAGAGGGGAAGCCACTTCCGAACGTGCCGATCGTCACGGGGCAGGGCCTCTCCACGAACATCATCGATGCGTCACTCGTCGCCTACGTCTCTGCAGCGAACAAGCTCGCTGCGCTTGAGTCCGGGTCGGCAAGCGCGCCAACGAAGGGATCGCGCGAGGCGATGCAGTGAGCGAGACTCTAACCGCACCACTCTTCTCGGCGCTGCGCGACGGTGCGGCCGATCACCTGATCGTCACCATTCCAGGGGATGGAGTTGGCCCTGATGTGGTCGCAGCGACGCGGCGCGTGCTCGATGCGGCGGGATCAAAGTTTGGCTTCAAGCTCGCCTGGCGCGAGATCTTGGCCGGTGGCTGCGCCATCGACGCGTACGGCGTTGCCGTTCGCGAAGAGGATCTGCTGGTTGCCGATACAGCCGACGCGCTGCTCCTCGGCGCCGTTGGCGGACCGAAGTGGGATAACCCGAACGGCACCGTTCGACCAGAGCAGGCACTCTTCGCCTTTCGCACGCGCTACGAACTCTTCGCCAACCTTCGCCCCGTCACGATCTACCCAGAGCTCGCCGACGCCTCGCCACTGAAGCCCGAGCGCCTGAAGGGCGTTGACATGTTGATGGTGCGCGAGCTCACCGGCGGTCTCTACTTCGGCAAGCCGTCGGGTGAAGAGGTAACGCCAACAGGGCGCCGTGCCGTCGACACGCTGCCGTATCACGAAGATGAGATTCACCGTGTCGCCGTGATCGCGTTTGAGTTGGCGCGCACGCGACGAAAGTCCGTTACGTCAGTCGACAAGGCGAATGTCCTCTCCACCAGCCGACTCTGGCGCAAGGTCGTTACCGAGGTTGGCGCCGACTACCCAGACGTGAAGCTGGAGCATCGCCTCGTCGACTCCACCGCGATGCTGCTCGCAACCTGGCCAGCCACCTTTGATGTGGTCGTCACCGAGAACCTCTTCGGCGACATCCTCTCGGACGAGGCGGCCGTCCTCGCCGGCTCGCTCGGCATGCTTCCCTCCGCCTCACTCGGTGCGCGACGGACGGCCCACGGCACCTTCGGCCTCTACGAGCCGATCCACGGATCCGCCCCCGACATTGCGGGGAAGAATCTGGCGAATCCGATCGGCACGATCCTCTCGGGGGCGATGCTGCTGCGCGAGTCGCTCGGCCGCGCTGATGCCGCCGCCGCCGTGGAGCAGGCGGTAGCGAACACGATCCGTTCGGGGGTGCGCACCGCCGACCTCGCCCCAGGGCTTGACGCCGCAGGCGCCCGCGCCGCCGGCTTCACCCTTGCAGGCACCCGCGAGGCGACCGACGCCATCGTTGAGCAGCTGCTGAGCCTCAAGTGAGCACCAGCGCCGCTGAACGCGAGCCGGTTCTTCTTTACGACACGACCCTTCGCGACGGCGTCCAGCGCGAGGGGCTGATCCTTTCACTGCAAGACAAGCTGCGCATCGCTCGTGCGCTCGACGAGTTCGGAATGCTGGCGATCGAAGGCGGTTGGCCAGGCTCCAATCCGAAGGACATTGAGTTCTTCGCCGCGGCGAAGAAGATTCGATGGGAGCGTGCACGACTCGCCGCGTTCGGCAGCACGCGCCACAAGTTGAATAAGCCTGGCGACGACGCCAACCTCAATGCACTCCTTGATGCCGAGACGCCGATCGTCACGATCTTCGGCAAGAGTTGGACCCTGCACGTTGAGGCGGTCCTCGAAGCGTCGCGCGCCGAGAACCTTGCGATGATCTCTGAGAGCGTCGCCTACATCGCTGAACGCGGGCGCGAGATGGTCTACGACGCCGAGCACTTCTTCGACGGCTATGAGGCGGATCGTGACTACGCGCTCGATACCCTGCGCGCCGCACGCGACGCTGGTGCCTCAACGCTCGTCCTCTGTGACACCAATGGCGGCACACTCACCGGTCGCATGTCTGAGATCGTGAAGGATGCGCGCGCGACCCTTGCCGCCGACGCGGCGGCGAAAGAGATCGTGTGGGGGATCCACACGCATAACGATGCCGAGCTCGCGGTCGCGAATGCCCTTGCGGCGGTTGATGCTGGCGTACGTCACGTGCAGGCAACGATCAACGGCTACGGCGAGCGAGCCGGCAATGCGAACATGGTTTCGCTGCTCGCCAACCTTGCCCTAAAGACGCAGCACACCGTTGCCGGTGCCGATCGCCTCGCCGACCTCTCGCACCTCTCGCATGAGGTGGCGGAGATTGCGAACCTCGCCCCCGACGATCATCAGCCGTACGTTGGCCGCTCTGCGTTCGCCCATAAGGGGGGTGTGCACGGTGCCGCACAGGTGAAGACGCCGCGCGCCTATCAACACATCGATCCCGCGCTGGTCGGCAACCGAGGGCGTCTCGTTGTCTCGGAGCTGGGTGGCAAGGCGAACACAGGGAGCCGCGCCGCTGAACTTGGCGTTGAGCTCGCGAACTCAGGGCTCGATTCCAAGACCCTCTCAACGCTTGTTAAGGAGATGGAGGCGGCCGGCGCCAGCTACGAGGGCGCCGAGGCGTCGTTCCAGCTGCTCGTGGAGCGCCATCGACCAACGTACGTCGCCCCATTCACGATCGTTGATTTCACCGTGATCGTGGAGCAGCGTGAAGGTGCTCCTGGTCGTGCCGAGGCCACCGTGCGCGTCGAGGTGGCGGGTGAGCGCCTGCACACCGCCGCCGACGGCAACGGCCCAGTGAACGCCCTCGACCGTGCGCTGCGCAAGGCGCTCGGCGCGTTCTATCCGCAGCTCGATGCGGTACATCTCGTTGACTACAAGGTACGCATCCTTGACGGCGCTTCGGCGACTGGGGCGAAGACACGTGTCGTCATTGACTCGGTTGCTGATGGCGAGACCTGGTCGACGATGGGCGTCGGTGAGAACATCATCTCGGCGTCGGCCGCGGCCCTTGCCGACTCACTTGAGTACGCGCTGCGTCTGCAGGGCGCCGGGATTACTCGCCGCACCGAGCGAGACTCCACCAACGGTCACACGGCATGAGTGAGGCGATCGCCTACGCCGGCGAACCGGGCGCCTTTGCCGAAGATGCACTCCTCTCCTATTTCGGTGCCGCAGCCCCATCACTGAGCGTCACCTCATTTGGCGATGTTCGCGCCGCCGTTCTTGATGGACGCGCGATTTATGGTGTTCTGCCGATTGAGAATCTGATCAATGGCACTGTGCGCGAGACGCTCGACCTACTGCGCGACGGCGCACTCGAGATCGTTGGCGAAGTCGTGGTGCCCGTCTCCCTCGTACTCGCCGCACTCCCTGGAGTCACACTGGAGCAGGTGGAGCGCGTCTACAGTCATGCGCAGGCACTCGCCCAGGCAGAGGAGTATCTGCGCAGCCGACCATGGGCGCTCCTCACCACCTACAACACGGCTGGGGCCGGGGCGATGATCCGCGAGCGCGGTGAGCGTGATGCTGCCGCTGTCCTTTCGCCACGCGCCGCAGCGATCCATGGCCTCACCCCACTCACCGGTCCAATCGAAGGGGTGCAGGGGAACCGCACGCGCTTCTGGATCGTGCAGCGAGCGGGTGGGCCAGCACGACACGCCGAGGCCGGCCCAGCGCGCACCACACTCCTCGTCGGTCTGCGCAACGAGCCAGGCACGCTCCTCGCCGCACTGGCGGTGATTGCCAAGGCCGGCGTGAACATCAGTAAGTTGGAGTCACGCCCAAATCGGGTCGGGGAGTGGGAGTACATCTTCTGGCTTGACCTCGACGGCGCGGCCGACTCACCCGAGATACTTGGCGTGATGCAGGGGCTTGCCGACGTGACGCTCGAGCGGCGCATCCTCGGCAGCTACCCACGAGGCGAGGCGCTCTAATCACGCCACGGCGCACGCCGCTAGACTCGCCCCATATGGAGCCGCAGAAGATCCTCGTCGCAGGCGTATGGGAGAGCTCGCCGAACCTCGTCGAGATTCGGTCGCCCTTCGACGGTCATCTGGTCGGCACGACCTACCTCGCAACGCCGGAGCAGGTCGAGCGCGCCGCTGCGGGGAGCGTCACCGGGTTCGAAGCGATGCGCAAGCTCGGCGCATGGGAGCGTGGCGCGATCTTGCGCACCACCGCAGCAAAGATCACCGAGCGCCGCGAAGAGCTGGCGGCACTCCTCTCCGCCGAAGCGGGGAAGCCTATCCGCGATGCACGCGCAGAGATTGATCGCGGTGCGCTGACCTTTAGGCTCGCCGCCGAAGAGGCGGAGCGAATGATCGGTGAGACGATCCCGCTCGACCTCGCACCTGCGAGCAAGGGTCGCCTCGGCATCACACAGCGGTTCCCTGTTGGCCCAGTGCTCGGGATCAGCCCATTCAACTTCCCACTGAACCTTGCCGCCCATAAGGTTGCACCCGCCATCGCGGTTGGCTGCAGCATGGTGCTGAAGCCGCCGAGCGCAGACCCGTTGATCATGCTGAAGGTCGCGGAGATCCTCGTCGGCGCTGGCCTCCCAGCTGGCGGGCTCAGCGTGATCCCAACCTCGCGCCCCGATGCGGATCGCCTGATTGAAGACGAGCGCTTCAAGGTGCTCTCGTTCACTGGATCACCGACCGTTGGTTGGTCACTAAAGGGGCGTGCCGGCAAGAAGCGCGTCATCCTGGAGCTCGGTGGCAATGCCGCCTGCATCGTTGACGCCACCGCAGATCTCTCGTGGGCGGTGAAGCGCTCCCTTGTTGGCTCGTTCGCCTACGCCGGCCAGGTGTGCATCAGTGTGCAGCGCATCTTTGTGCACGAGTCTGTGGCCGACGCCTTTGAGGAGCAGTTCGTCGCCGGTGCTGCGAAGCTGGTGCTCGGTGACCCGGCGAGCGAGAAGACCGACCTCGGACCGCTCATCGATGATGGTGCCGCCGCGCGCACCGCAGAGTGGGTGAACGAGGCGATCGCCGCTGGCGCGACGCTGATTGCAGGTGGCGTAGCGGTGAACGCGGCAAGCCCGCGACTCTTCGCCCCAACGATCTTGAGGAACGTGCCGCGCGACGCGCGCATCTGCAGCGAAGAGGCCTTTGCCCCCGTGGTGATCATCGAACGCTTCAGCGACTTCTCAGCGGCCATTGCCGCGGTGAACGAGAGCCGCTTCGGACTGCAGTGCGGACTCTTCTCCAACGATCTAGCGCATGTTCGCGCTGCATTCGATCAGCTGGAGGTTGGCGGCGTCATCGTTAATGATGTGCCGACCTATCGCATCGATAACATGCCGTACGGCGGCGTGAAGGATTCTGGACTCGGCCGAGAGGGCGTGCGCTGGTCGATGGATGAGATGACCGAGATCAAGCTGCTCGTTCTCGCCGACCCGCAGTAGCGGGGCTACCCGCCGAGTTCGTCGCCCCCTGGCGTTGAGATGCGGGCGAGTGCCTCACGTACCGCTCGTCGAGCGCGCTTGGCGCGCCGCTTCACCTGATCAATCTCATGTGCGGCGAGTCGCAGCAGGTCGCTATGTTCGCCCTCCACGAGAATCTCGTGGTCGCGCAGGCTCTCGATGGGCGCCTGAACCTCGGGCTCTGACTTCGGCGCCGGGGGTGGAGTTGCGGCACGGCGCTCAGGGCGGAGCGGGGCAGCGGCTCGGCCGAGGAGTGCGGCAATCGCTCGTACCGCCTCTGGTGGCGCAGGCGTCTCCGTCGTCAGGAGTCGTGGGTCGGCGGTCGGCTCCCCAGATGCGGGCTTGCGTTCGGTCACGCGCTTCCTCCCCGTCGCACTTGTGCCAGCTGGCCGCTCTATTCTCGCCGAAAGCGCATCGGCGGGGGTGCCGCCGCTTGTGAGCACAGCTAGCGCGGCGACTGGATCGTGCAGCAACTCGCCCTTCGCCAGCGTGGCAAGATCGCCCCACGGCTCGCTCGGCGTTGAGTGATGCTGCGCAATCCCCCAGAAGACGACGCGACCGAACGCAGGGAGCCGCACCGTCAGTCCGCTGTGCGCCAATGAGGCGGTGCTGACCAGGAGACTACGGTTGGTGATCGCATCGCGCAGTTCGACCACGTCACCAGCGCTCGCCGAAGCACCGAGCCGATCGGCAATGGTGCTGGCAGGTAGGGGGTTCGCAGCAGCTCCGCCGAGTGAGCTCGACGGGGAGACCGCCGGTGCGGCGTGCTGGATGGTGAGCTCTGCCCCTGTATCGCAGTTGAGGGCGATCACCAGCGTGCGAGCACTACCGGCCGCGTTGCTAAAGGCGTAGGCACTTTCGCGCGCCGCCTTGCTGCCGCTCTTCGCATCGAACCAGCGGAAGTCGGCGACGCCGGCGAAGAGGTGTCGTGCCCGAAGGAGCGGGGCGATCTCGCGGTCATAGCGTTCAACGTGGTCGGTGCTGATCGGGTCGCTGGTACGCGGCGCACGGTACTCCATGCCGTAACGCTCACGCTGCCCCTCCCACTGCCCGTGACCGAGCATCGGCACGCCGGGGAGCGTCGCCGACAGCGTTGCTGCCAAGAGAGCGCGGTCGCCAATCCCGAACCCCACAGCGGCCGGCTCTTCGTCGGGGGTGGTGAGGAAGTTGACGTAGCGGCGCAGCAGCTCAGGGTCGTACGCCGTGGTGTCACGCAGGATCGTGCGGTACTCGCTGTTCTTGCCGTCACGGAGCATCGCCATAAAGGCGGAGTTGTAGACGCGGTGCATGCCGAGCCCACGCACGAAGTAGCCCTCGAGGAGCCAGAAGGCCTCGGCGAGGAGCATCGTGCCGGGTAGCTCGTGTTCGACGCGCTCCACCACCTCGCGCCAGAACTCTCGTGGGAGTCGTTTGGCGAACTCCCGGTCGGTCATCGCAAACTCGGTGCGCGAGGGGATCGCGGCAGCGGTGCCACGCGCTGGATACCAGAGCCGCCGAATGTGCTGCGCAGCAAGCGTCATCGCGGCATCGAAGCGAATGATGTCGGAGCGCCGAGCAACGGAGAGGATCTCTTGGATCACCGCCTCGCGCGCCTCGGGATTGAGATAGTCAATTTGGGCGGTGTCTTTCCATGGCATGTTCGTGCCGTCATTCCCGTGATAGATGTACTGCAGTGAATCTTTTTTGCGGCGCTCGAAAGCGACGGCCGCGTCATCACCGCGCTCATACCCATCCTCAATGCGGATCGTGGTGCCTGGCTCACTTGAGAGGTTCTCGCCGCTATAGCGATAGTTCTTGAACGGCGGATGCGCGGAGGAGAGGAGCAGCTCCGGGCGTTCGTTCACCCAGCGCCCATCAATCGCAACGTGGTTCGGCACCATGTCGGTGACGATGCGAATGCCAACGGCACCGGCCCTGGTGCGCAACGTTGCGAGTGCCGCATCACCGCCCAACTGCGCATCAACGACGTATTCGGCAACGGCGTAGGCGGAGCCCTCAGCATCAAGATCTCCAGCGTTGACTTTCATTAAACGGGAGGCGGCACTGCGACGCCAGATGCCGATCGGCCAGAGTGCGCTCACGCCGCGCTGCGCTAGAAGTTGCAACTCCTCTTCGGGGATCTCGTCGAGGCGACGGATCGGCGCGCCATAGCGCTGGGAGAGTTGCGCGAGCCAGACGAGGAGGTGTTTCGCCTGAATGACCACCTCGCCCATCCAGGGGGCATCGCTCCCGTAGCGTGGCAGCTCAGGGGCGCCGAGGGCCGGCTCCTCCCCGCGAATCATCGCAACGCCTCAGGTTTGTGACCGCTCATCCGTGGAGGATAGGGGTGCGGGGTGGGTGATAGGCTGCAACGATGCCTGTTGAGACCGTTGCACGCTCCCTCTCGTTCATCAACTGGGTGGTGGTGAGCGGCCTTGCGGTCGGCAGCTTGGCCGCCATTCTCCTGCTGACCCACCGCTCGGAGTCAACGCGGGGCTACCGCGGGTTTACCGTCTTCGCCGCTGGTGGCTGGGCCTACCTCGCCTGGCTGGCCGACGGGGCACTTCCGATCCCATCCGCCGACGCGCCGATCCAGGCCGCTACCCCTGAGGTTGATGCACTGCGTCGACTGCTCCTCGTTCTGGTTGCCTCTCTCGCCACGCTCTGGACGCTGCGCATCGCACGCGGGAGCGACGGTCGCCACGTCGGCCTAGTTACCGTCGTCACTGCGGTTGCCGCACTGCTTGTTGCTGCAGTTGGCTGGGCCCCGACACCACTCGTTGCGGTGGCGCTCGCCCTGCAGCTCTTGATCCTCGCGGCTGTTACCGGCGGCTCATTTGCGGCGATGATCCTTGCTCACTGGTATCTCGTCACACCGAAGCTCTCTGAAGCGCCCCTCTTACTACTGAGTCGCACACTCGGCATCGGCATCGGCGTGCAGATTGCCCTCTTTCTCATCTGGCAACTCTTCGGCCTCGGTGGCCTCGGCGCCGGGTGGGACTTCTTCGCAATATTGCGACTCGTGATCGGCCTCATCTTTCCAGCACTCCTCACCTACGCCGGTTGGCGCACCGCAAAGGCTCGCTCCATGGAATCGGCAACCGGGCTGCTCTACATCGGTCTCGGCGCCGTCACGACGGGAACGATCCTTGCCGCAGGCCTCTTCTTCGGCGCGGGGATCCTCGTCTAGCTCTTCGACCCCTGCGCGTTGGCGCGGAGCGCGGCGACACGACGCTCAATGCGCAGCAGCTCGCTGACGCTCCATGCCTGCGCAAAACAGGCGACCGGCGCGAATGGCGCATCACCCGTGGCGTTCTCTGAGATCGTGCCAAGCCCCGCCTCACGCAGATGCGCGCGATACGGGGCGAGCGCCTCAGTCACTAACGCCACTGCAGCCGCGCGACCCGCGGGGCTCCCAAGGTCGTGCACGGCGAAGGCGCTGTCGGCCCACGGCCCAATCAGCCAGAGCCAGCCGAGCCCTTGGTGATAGGCACCATCGCGCGACTTCCGATCGCCGCCGTAGTCGCCGCGATAGGCAGAATCACTCGGCGCCAGCGAGCGAATGCCAATCGGGGTGCGCAGTTGGGCATCGGCTGCCGCAAACGCCCGCTGCGCCTCGGCGGCCGGGATGAGATCCCCACCAAGGCCGAGCGCAATGAACTGGTTCGGTCGGAGTGCAAGGTCGTCACCTTCAGGCCCGTCAACGACATCGGCAAGCCACGGCACCTCGGAGCGAATGAACCGCGCACGGAAGTTTGTACGGACGCGATCGCCGAACTGATCCAGATCGGCAGCAATTCGGGCAGCATCCGGAATTCCGTCACTGATCGCTGTATCTCGGAGCCAGGCGCCGACGCTGCGGAGCGCGCGGTACCAGAGCGCCGAGATCTCGATCGGCTTGCCGCGACGGGGTGTCACCACCCAATCGTCAAGCTTCGCATCCATCCAGGTGAGCTGGCGCCCATCTGCAGAACCAACGATCAGTCCGTCACTATCGGCGCCGATCCCAAAGTCGGTGCCGGCGCGGTAGGCGGCGATGATGCTCAGTAGTGCTGGCAGTAGTTCCGCACCAAGCGCGTGATCGCCCGTCGCCGCTACGTGTGCACGTGCCGCCTCGATGTACCAGAGCGGTGCATCAATGGTGTGGTACTCGGGCATCTCATCGACGCGATCGGGGAAGTTGTTCGGCAGCAGCCCCCGGCGCACCCACGGGGCAAAGGAGCGCAGCACCGTGGCACCAATCTCTGGTCGACCGGTTGCCAACGTCAGCCCGCGCAGGGCGATCGCCGTGTCGCGCCCCCAGTCATTGAACCAGGGGTAGCCGGCGATCACCGACCAGCCGATCGGCGCGGCTGGATCCGCTGGCCCAGGCGTGGCGGGAATGCGCCGGCGAACCAGGAAGTCGTCGGCGGCGAGCACGAGCGCCTGCAGTTCCCCGCTCGCAGCGATCGCCGCATCGGCACCGTCGCCTACTGACTGCGCCCGAGCGAGCAGATCGCGATCGCGCGCCTCGCACTCCGCAAGCAGCGTCGCACCACCACCGCTCACCATTGCGGCGAGGAGTTCGGCCGGCGGCCGACCGATGCCACCACCCTCTGTGGCGACCAGAAGCGAGGCACTCTCGCCAGCCTCGAGCCGTACGCTCCAGCGCAGGGGAGTGGCGTAGTCGGATCGGTCCGCCTCGACGCGGGCCGCGTCGTGCCGATGGAAGAGGCCACGAGCCACACCAGCATCGCTTGATAGGAGACCGCCGTCGCAGCGAAGGTACACCTCGGGCCACGAAGAGCCCATCTGCCACGAGCCCTGCTGTGCACTCTCATCCACGTGCGATTCGGCACACGCCACATCGCCAACCATCGCGTCATGGTGGTCGTGTGCCGTTGCGGTCAGGCGCAGCAGTAGATCGACGCCCGACGTTGCCGCAGCATCGAGGCTCAGGGTCAGCAACACGGCATTCGCGCCGTGGATTACCGACTGTCGCTCAATGAGTTGCCCAACTGGCAGCCCCCAGGCTTTGGTCACACCACCAACGCCGACGGCAACCTCGTGCAGCGGCGCACCGAGCTGCGGCGAGAAGCGACCCGGATCCATCTCAAAGCTGAAGAGCGGCAACCAGTCGCCTCCACATCGCGCCCAAAGCATCGGTGGGCCGGCGAGCACAGTGCGAGCGACGGGGGGTTGCAGTGCCGCAACGAGGAGCCCGTGATAGCGACGCCCCGGTGCACCGAGGGGGGAGAGAGCGGTATAGCCACCGAGTCCGTTGCCAATCAGCAGCTCGCGATCCTGGGCGCGATCAAGATCGGCGAGATCTGTTGCTGAGAGGGTGGTGCTCATCGCGCTCGCGCGCTCCGGGGGTTAGGAGATCTTCTTGATGGTGTAGTTGATCTCGTTGCCGTTCGGCAGGGTGACAACGACCTTGTCGTTGACCTTGCGTCCGATCAGCGCTTTGCCGAGCGGGCTCTCGTTGGAGATCTTCGGCGGCTCACCACTCGGGTCGGCCTCTGTCGATCCGACGATCAGGTAGTCGTGGCTCTTGCGCTCGGCGGTCACGGTGACGGTGGAGCCGAGGGCGACCGCGTCGGTGCTGGCGTGCTCGTCGATGATCTCGGCATTGCGCAGCTTCTCTTCGATCTCCAAGACCTTCCCTTCGATGAACGACTGCTCGTTCCGGGCGATCTCGTAGTCGGCGTTTTCGCGCAGGTCACCCAGCTCTTTCGCCGCCTTGATGCGCGCGATCACCGCTGGGCGCTGTGAATGAATCAGGTCATGCAGCTCGGCCTCGAGCGCAGCCTTCCCTGATTCTGTGAGGTAGACGGGTCCAACCATGCGGGGGAGTCTAGCCGTTCGCCGCCTGCGTGGCACCCTCGAGGCGCAGTGCGAGGGCCAGGAGCGTCGCGAGCACGAGCATGGCCACTTGCGGGGCCAAAGACCCCCCAGCCAAGATCAGAAGCACGGAGAGCCCCAGGCTCACGAGGATCTGGGCACGTGGGGTCCGACCCCCACCGACGGCTCGCACCACGATCGCCCCGATGAGGAGGAGGTCGAGCGCTCCGAGGGCGATGGTCGCGAACGAGGCGAAGGCCACGATCCGGTCGTAGCCTCCCTCGGCTGGGAGCGCACCGCCCAGGAGGCCATAGGTCAGCGCCCCAGAGGCGATCAGGCCGACACCGCGAACGAACTCAGCGGTCGCCAAGGCGGCGTACGTCACCAGAACCGATCCTCTCAGCATGCAGAGGAGCGTAGCGTGAACGCGACAGAGGCGACGCCGAGGGCGCATACTAAGCCCATGAGCACATCAACACAACGAAAAGCAACCGGCTCGCCACTAAAGCTTGATGTTGTTATCGCCTCGCTCCTTCTGAACGGTGGCATCCTCCTTGCCCTGGTGACCTGGACCACGGCTAATCGGCCAGATTTTTTCTCCGGGATCAGTAATGAGCAGCTGCGCGCCGCCTTATCAATACTGGCTGTAGGTGCCCCAGTCGCGATTGCCGCCGCCGCTGCTGGCCGGCTGAGCGCGCGTCTCCCCGTAGACCTTGGTACTGGAACAATCCTCGCGCTGATCGCGGCGCTCAGCACGGTGTTCACTGCAGCGGCAGTGCTGCACTCAGTGCTGCCGTGGGACTTAAGCCTCCCTGGGCGCCTGCTCCATACGCTGATTAACGGCGTCACTATATTCCTGATGGCGCGTATCCTCGCTCGTCGCGCGCGACGGCTCCCTGACTGGATCAGCATTACGGGAGCGATCTTTGCTGTTGGGCTACTCCCTCTCGGTGTGCTCTCTCTCATCCTTGAACCGTTTGCGGTGTGGGCTATTCCCCAAGGCGCACCTGTGCCCCAAGGCGTACAAGGCGTAAGTCTTCTAACTGTCGTGATTGCAGCACTCTACCTAGCAGCGCTTCTACCGGCGCTCTTCTTTGGGCGATCCCTTCTGCAAGCTGAATCGGCGCGATATCGCCCTGTTGAGCGCCGCTTTGTTGAGGTCTTCGCAGCCTTCGGTGTTGGTTCGCTCGCCGCCGTATTCGTGCCGATCGCAACGACTCGCCTCTACGAAACACTGCAGGTCTGCACACCGGATTATGCCTGCGCTCGGCCGCCAGCAGAGTGGATCATTGTTGGCCTCCTCGCTGGCGCTACCGCCTGGCGGCTTATTCGCGGAGCCCAACGTGCCAAGCAGCCGCTCCTTTGGATCGGTGCGCTCCCCCCCGTGGTTACGACCGCAATTGCGATCAACTGGTATCTCCCCGCAGAACTCGGTGGACTCCCGCTCGCGGGAGCGCTGATCTCGATCGGCGGGCTGCTCCTCTTGCGACGCGCTACGATGGCAACAGCGCCGCGCCCGCGGCGAGCATCGAGAGGGAGGTAGTACCCATGAGCGACGCCAAGAAGATCACCCTGTACGGCGCGGCCTGGTGCAGCGACTGCACGCGTTCCAAGGGCTACCTCGACGCACACCAGGTTCCCTATACCTACGTTGATGTGGATGCCGATGCGGCCGCCAAGGAGATGATCGAGACGCTGACCGGCGCGAAGTCGATCCCCGTGATCATCTTTGAGGATGGCTCGTACCTGATTGAGCCCTCCAACGAGGCGCTCGGCGCGAAGGCTGGGATCGCTCGGAGCTAACGCGCGGCGAGCGGTAGCTCGTTGAGGCTCGTCAGCACCAGGTCCGCAATCTCGGCTGCGCCTGTCGACGACGGCGCGCCAGGGAGCGGCACAACGACGACACTCATCCCCGCCGCCTTACCGGCGCGTGCGCCAGCCAGCGAATCTTCAATGGCGAGCGATCGCTCAGGCGTGATGCCGATGCGGCGACACGCCTCGAGGTAGACGTCGGGGAGTGGCTTGCCACCCGCGACCTCATCGCAGCTCACGTACGTGTGCACGATGTCGGCAAGGCCGAGAAGTTCGATCAGCGTGGCGATGATGCTGCGCGGGCTCCCTGACGCAATGGCAACAGGGCCACGTGCGGCGGCGCGGCGAACGGCGGCAACTCCGGCGGGAATCACCTGCACGCGCCCGGAGCGATAAAGCCCCTCAAGGTGGTTGATGGTGCGCGTCGCAATCTCGTTGGCATCCGGATGACCAAGGATCTCGGCCATGGCGCCGCCCCACTGCTGCGTGTTCGCTCCATAGAAGCGATGGAAGTCCTCTTCGACGAGCCGACCGCCGACTTCGGCGGCGATGGCGAAGCGCGCCTCAGCCCAGAGTGGCTCGGTATCGCAGAGCACCCCGTCCAAATCGAAGACGACGCCATCGGGGTTCAGCACGTACGGCGGGAGGGTCTGATCTGCAGGCATAGGCGCAAGGGTAGCGGGGCGCGTACCCTACGCGCATGAGTCCTGTTATGCGAGAAGAGCCGAGCGCCTGGGGGGCACGCATTCGCGCCGCCGCCGCCGCTGCCGAACTTTCTGACCTCCCCTTTGTGCAACAGCCAGCCTGGGCCGCATCAAAAGCGCTCACCGGCTGGGAGTCGGTGCACCTCGTTGCACAGGACGGCGCCGCATGGGCGGGCGCGCAGTTCCTGCTGCAGCGTCTCCCCGCCGGACTCGGTCGCATCGCCTACGCGCCGCGCGGACCCATTGTTGTTGCGCCGAGCGAATCAGTTGCCGCAGCACTGCGCGCCGAACTCCTCGGTGGACTCTCCGAGCTTCGTCGCGACGGCGTCACCATGGTTCGGCTGGAACCAGGTGAGAGTGCGCCGCTCCCCGATGAGGCCGATCAGGTCAACCCTGCCGATGCGCTGAGCGCCGACCTACGCGCGGCGTGGCTCGCTGCAGCATCAACCGCGCAAATCACACTGCATCGCGCACGACCGGTGCAGCCATCGACCAGTCGACGCATAGATCTCACCGCTGGCATGGAGAGCGTTCGTGCCGCCTGGCGCAGCAAGTGGCGACAGTACGCGCGACATGCCACGGAGTCGGGCGTAACTGTGCGCGCGGTTGGGGCTGACGGTGCAGATGCGCTCCACACGGCGATGTCATCAATTGCTGGGCGCACCGGGGTGAAGACGCGCAGTAGCGCTGCATTCGCGCACATCGTGAGTGCCTTCAACGGCGAGGCGGAGATCCTCATTGCCGAATCACCGTCGGGCGAAACGCTCGGCGCGCTCCTCGTAATCACCACACCAACAACAACGACCGAACTCTTCGGCGGCGCAACCAATGCAGGGAACGAGCTACGCGTACCGTACGCACTCAAGGTCACAGCAATGGAGCGTGCCGTTGCGCGAGGGAGCGCCACCTACGACATGTGGGGGATCTCAACGCCTGGCATCGCGCACTTCAAGGCTGGCTGGGGCGGGGTACCGGTTGTCTACCCTGGCGCACTCGATGTGGATCTTGATCCGATTCGTGGACCGCTTGTGCGCCTGGCGCTACGCCTGCGCGGATTCGGCGCTTAAGCCGCAGGGCGAGCCGTTCGACTCGCCACCAGGGTGAGTAGGCCATTCGCCAGTACCAGCCCCCAGATCACCTGCGGCGCTCCCGTCACGAGGAGACCGAACACCCCGATTACGCTGAGGGCCACCCCAAAGAGGAGCACCGCGCGGCTTGAGCGTCGCGACCAGAGTGCGCGTGCAACCCAGAGCGGCGCGGCCCCTGCCACCCCAAGGGCCACCGCAGCGACCATCAGCAGGGCAAGAATCTGTCGTACCCATGCGCCAAATTCTGGGAGGCTGTTCTGATCAGCAAGGGTGGTGAGAATGACGGCAATATCAATCTGGAACGTCGCCAAGAGTGCCGCAACGTCACTGCCAAGTTCGGCCGTGATCTGCGTGCCGAGCGAGACCCAAGTCTGATCCTCAATATCTAAGGCAACAATGGCAATCGCGACGAGACCAGCGAGGCCGGCGGCAATCAGCACGACTCCGAGCAGCGCATTACTGACGGCGGCGGCAATCTGCGCGATCCCGCGAGGAGACTCTTTCGGCTCATCCAACATGTAGCTCACTCACCCCCCTTATACGGATAGGTGATCCAGCCATCGGCGAGCGCCGCGAAGAAGTCGGGGGCACCAGGTACTTCGCTCTTCCCCGGCTTGTGATGAACAACAGCGGTGCGCACATCTGCGCCAGCAGCTCGAGCACGCTCTGCCACAAGTGCGAGGGTGCGGCCACTCTCCCAGACCTCATCAACGATCAGGATTGAGCGCCCCTTCAATGATACATCTGACGGCATGCGCGTAATGGTTGGCTCTGGTCGCCGACCCGCGGCATCGTAGTGCTCGGCGACGGCAATGAGGAGATCGCGAATGCCGAGCCGATAGGCGAGCATCGCTCCAGGCACAAGCCCACCGCGACTGATGGCAAGAATCGCTTCAGGGCGCTGATCTGCGGGTAGGGCTTGAATCTGCAGTGCGAGCGCCTCGACATGCTCGTTTAGCTCCTCCCACGTCAGGACGAGCGTCTCGGCGCTCACCTCAGCGGACGTGGTCGAGCGCCTGGCTGAAGTCGGCGATGATGTCCTTCACAGATTCAATCCCGATGCTGATGCGGAAGATCCCACCGCGCTTTGGCATCGGATAGACGAGCGTGTCGACCTCGCCGAGGCTTACGCCCACCGCACACATCTTCACGTGATCGCTAAAGGCGCGCATTGCGTCGAGCGGGTCAACGCCGGCTGCGGCACGTGGCTTAAAGGAGAGCATGCCGCCCCACCCATTGGTGAGCAGGCGATCTGCGACCGCGCGATCTGGATGCGACGCGAGGCTCGGATGACGTACCCACTCGACCTTCTCATGCCCCTCTAAGAATGCGGCAACGGCAGTGCCATTCGCCGAGGCGCGCTCCATGCGCAGCGGCAGGGTGCGCGCGCCGCGCGCGATCAGCCAGGAGTTAAAGGGCGATGCCGCGCCGCCGAGAAGGTCGGTCTGGCGCCGAATCGGATCAACAAGCGACTTTGCACCGGCGGCAACACCGCCGAGCGCATCACCGTGGCCCGAGACCCACTTCGTCGTTGTCTGCAGCACCAGGTCCGCACCATGTTCAAGCGGGCGGAACAACACGGGGCTCAGGAAGGTGTTGTCGACCACTACGAGTGCGCCACCCGCGTGGGCAATCTTCGCGATTGCTGGGATGTCGGTGATGCGCATCCATGGGTTGGAGAGCCCCTCGCAGAAGATGATCTTGGTGTTCGGCTTCATCGCCGCCTGCACCGCAGCGTGATCGGTGATCGGCACCGGCGTCACCTCAATGCCGCGCGACGGGAAGTCTTCGGCGAAGAGGATCTGACTGATGATGAAGAGGTCGTCGGCGACGATCAGGTGGTCACCCGACTTCAGGTGGGCGAGGAGCCCCGCGGCGATCGCCGACATGCCGGAGGCAGAGGCGACCGCACTCTCGGCACCTTCAAGTGCGGCGAGCTTCTCTTCGAGTGCAGCGGTGGTGGGGTTATTGGTGCGCGTGTAGAAGTACTTGTTCGGCTCCCAGGCGAGCGCCCCGTCAACCGCCGACTCCTTCTCATCGGCCGTCTCAAAGGTGAAGGTCGCCGTCTGATAGATCGGGAGATTGTGGGCGCGGGTCGTGGGGTCAGCGCTCTCACCGGCGTGAACCGCCAGGGTGTCGAGTGATGCGTTCTTGAGGGGCTTCTTGCCGTCTTTTGCCATGGCGAGAGTGTAGGGGCTTGGAGCGGGAGACGAGGCTCGAACTCGCGACCTTCTGCTTGGGAAGCAGACGCTCTACCAACTGAGCTACTCCCGCGTGGGGGGTGAGGATAGCGCATGGGGAGCGCGGGAGGCTACGCTCTGGGCATGGAGTTTGAGCACCGCTGGCTCGGGAGAATCGGCTACGACGAAGCGCACGCCCTGCAGCGAGCGCTGCTGGCCGAGCGTGCCGATGGTCGCGGCCGCGACACCCTCCTCACCCTGGAACACGATCCGGTCATGACCCTTGGGCGTAACGCCAATCCGAGTCATCTACTGCTCGCTGAAGCGGACTATGCCGCGCGCGGCATCGCCGTCCGACACGTGGAGCGCGGCGGCGAGGTGACCTACCACGGCCCAGGGCACCTCGTGATGTATCCGATCGTGGCGCTGCGCGAGAACGGCATCTCGCTGCGCACACACATTCGCGCACTGGAGGCTTCGCTGATCGCAGCCTGCGCAGCGTTCGGCATCGCGGCGGAGCGGCGCGATGGGGCACCAGGCTGCTGGGTAGGTGACCGGAAGATTGGTGCGGTTGGCGTTCGCGTTGAGCGTGGTGTTGCCTGGCATGGCCTCGCCCTCAATGTTGGGCGGGACCTCGCACCATTTGATCTGATCAATCCGTGTGGCCACGCTGGCGTGGTTTCAACGTCAATTGCGCTCGAGCAGGATTGGGCGGCGACGGCACGCGGCGAGCGCGATTTGATTGGTGCTGCTGCACCAAATCTTCGGAGCGTGGCGGATCTCGTTGCCGCGGCGTACGAGAGCGAACTTGCCGCGTACGGCACGGGCGCTAGCATTCATGCGAACAGCGCAGTTCCTGCAGCTGCCGGGGGTTCACGATGAGCGGTGGTATCTGGGAGCTGCGTCGCGATGAGATCACTGGATGGTGGTCGGCGACGGTGGTCGACCGCGAGTTTCAACCGCAGCGATTCCATGAGGAGCGCACATCAGGGGCCCGCGATGAAGAGTGTGCCAACTGCGCACAAGCTGATGCAACGACGGTCACGCGACGCGTGTTGCGCCAGGGTGCCTTTCACTCCGTTGGCACGCGCATGGACGCGGCGGCGGGAGAGTCTGGATTTCTGACGCTGAGCGACGTTGACCGCGCCGGATCCTGGTCGACGCTGATTGCGCCTGGTCGCGAACATGGTGAACTCGACGAGGTCCCCGTCGCCGTCGTGACGAACTTCCTGATGGCGATCCGCGATCACCTGCGTAGTGCGCGCGATCTCGGCGCCACCGCCTACATCCAGTTTGTGCGCAACGCGGGTGGGCAAGCGGGCGCAATGACCGATCACCTCTGTTTCGACGCCTACGACCTGCCGCAGGTGCCGCACCGACTCGCCGAAGAGATTGGTGGCGCGGCGCGTCTCTCGATTCGTGCCGGCGGATGTGCCTACTGCCACCTGGTAGCCGATGAGTCGCACGGTGGGCGTCGCATGCTGCATCGCGATCCGTTCGGCCTGGTGGTTGCCCCCTTTGCTAGCCGCTCGGCGTTTGAGACGTGGATTGTGCCGAACACCCATAGCGCCGATTTCGCCGACACCGACGCGGCGACGATTAACGGGTTCGCCGGCACCCTGCAGACCGCGGTCCGGGCGCTGCGGGCGATCGGCATGCCGCCGTACAACCTGATGCTGCACACGGAGCCCCTGCGCGAGCGCGTCGACGGCACCTATCACTGGCACTGGGAGCTCCACCCGCGCCTCCGCCCGATTGGCGGTCTGGAACTCGCCTCAGGCATCCCCGTGGTGCCGATCTCTCCTGAGGAGGCGGTTGCGGAACTGCGCCGAGCCCTCGCCTAGCCGCCCTGCTATCGTTCCGCAGCACCCGCAACGTGGTCGGCAGAGATCGGCCGGCGGGGCAAAGGAGTGAACCATGGCACGACAGGTGATGAACGCCGAAGAGATCCGCAGGGCACTGACCCGCGTCTCGCATGAAATCATTGAGAAAGAGGGGACCGAAGGTCTTGTCGTCGTCGGCATTCAGCGCCGCGGCGTACCGCTTGCCAAGGTGATCGTTGATGCCATCAAAGAGCACGAAGGCGTCACCGTTGAGTCGGGCACCCTCGATATCAGCTTCTATCGCGATGATCTTTCGACGATCGCCGTTGCCCCAGTGCATCGCGGCACCTCGATCCCTGGCGACATCACCGGCAAGACGGTGATCCTCGTTGACGACGTGCTCTATACGGGTCGCACGATTCGCGCCGGCCTCGATGCACTCATCGACTACGGTCGACCGAAGGCGATCCGCCTCGTCGCACTGATTGATCGCGGTCACCGTGAGTTGCCAATCCGTGCCGACCATGTTGGCAAGAACATTCCAACGACCAGCGAAGAGGTTGTGCGCGTGTGCGTGAAAGAGATTGACGGCGAAGACCTCGTCAAGGTGGAGCTGCTCGCCGAGCATCTCGCCGCGAACGAGGCGGCCGCCAAGGCGAAGGGCTGAGCCGGCACGCGGAGGGTTGACGATGGTCACCCAGGCCGCCCCCGCCGAGGAGCGCAGCCGCCGCCATCTCCTTGATGTTGCGGGTCTCGATTGGCGTTCACTCCAGACGCTCCTAGCGAGCGCAGGCGAGATGCAGCAACTGCTTGACTCTCCTGCTGGTGGCAGTGATGCCCTGCGCGGTGTCGGCGTTACCACCCTCTTCTACGAGCCCTCCACCCGCACGCGCATCTCGTTTGAAGCGGCCGCCTCTGCCCTTGGTGCCCGCGTCACCACCTTCAACGTCGCCACCTCATCCGTAGGGAAGGGGGAGTCGCTGATCGATACGGTGCGCACCCTTGAAGCGCTGCGCAGCCAGGTGATCGTGCTACGCCATGAGCGCGCCGGCGCCCCATGGCTCGCCGCACGCCACTTCGGCGGGAGCATCGTCAATGCGGGCGATGGTTGGCATGCGCATCCAACACAGGCGCTCCTCGACCTCTCT
>JAPLHR010000017.1 GCA_026389535.1 Chloroflexota bacterium | reverse complement strand
GGCGACCGGCACCCCGAAGTCGAGCGCCGGCGGCAAGATCGAGCCGATCGAGCGCCACGGCGTCAAGGTCATCTCCATTCAATTCTTCGTCCCCGAGGGCCAGCCGATCGTTTGGCGCGGCCCCCTTATCGGTGGCGCGATTCAGCAGTTCCTTCGCGACGTGGAGTGGGGCGACCTCGACTATCTCGTCGTTGACCTGCCGCCTGGAACCTCTGATGCGCAACTCACGCTGGCGCAGGCGGTGCCAATTGCTGGATGCGTCCTTGTGACCACGCCACAAGATGTGGCCCTCTCCGATGTGACCAAGGCCCTCGCCATGTTCCGGCGTATGAATGTGCCAATCCTCGGCATCGTTGAAAACATGTCGGCGTTTGCCTGCCCGCACTGCGGCGAACTCACCGAAATCTTCGGACGCGGTGGCGCAGAGCGTCTCGCAAAAGAGGAGGGGCTCGACAATCTAGGCCGCATTCCGCTGGAGATGGCGGTGCGACAGGGTGGCGATGCAGGGATCCCCGCCGTTGCACAACGCGAAGAGGGCCCAGCTGCGGTGGCACTCAAGGAGTTGGCCGGCAAGGTTGCCGCTCGACTGGCGGTACGCGCCGCAAACGAGACGGCACCAACGTTGACGGTCGCCTAAACACGTGACAGAAACTCCTGGCGGATCAACGGAGCGCGAGGGCTTCAGCGACGACATTGAGCAGCTGATCATCGCGGTGCGTGCACTTCTCGGTGGGCACTGGGATCTCTTCCGCGCCGAACTCGGTGCGATCTCCCGTGACGCAGTGGGGGTGCTTCTCGGCGCGATCGCCGTTATAACGCTCGTCACCGCAGCGTTGCTTGCGCTGCTCATCGCCCTCTTCATGCTGCTCGGCGCCGCCTTCTTCGGCTCCATGGTGTGGGGCGCAGCACACGTCACACTTCTCTTGCTCGTCGTCGCGGCGGCGATCACCTCGGCAATCGTGCAGATCACTGCGCCACGGCGCGCGCGTTCATTTGCCCTCGCCGTTCTCGGTGGTGCGATCGGTGCGCTTCTTGTGCTCTTCGTCTTCAACGGATCAGCCGGCCCGGCAACAGCGGCGTCGCTCCTCTTTGCGCTGAGCTTCTTGCTGGTGGATCTACTGGTCGGCCTCGCAACCTTTGATATGCAGCGCTTCACCGACCGCTTCCGCCCACTTGCCACGGAGCACGAACTGCGCGCCACCGTCGATGCAATGGATGATCTTCGTGATGAAGCGGCATCCGCCTTTGCCGAAGAGGTTGGCGGGGCGGTCGGCGCCGCCGATGCCGCCATTGCGCCCGCCCGAAAGGTGGTCCGCGCCGCCGCTGATGCGCTGCGCGGTATTGCCGATCGTCTGCGTGAGCGACGTGGGGCCGGCGACGAGGGCGACGATGCCTGACCAGACGAACGAACGAGATCTGCGCGCCAAGCGGGTGGAGCTCCTCGCCGCAAGCCGCCCTGCGGTGGCCGATCGACTCTCAGTCGTACGCCTCTCTCGAGAGGCGTCACTCGTGCGTGTTCGAGCGATTGGCGGTCGACTGCGACCCAGCGGTGGCCTCGCCAAGGAGCTGCGTGACCGCCCCCTCCGTGCGCTCGGGCTGCTCGGGATCCTGGCCCTCCTCCTCGTCCGTTGGTTCGGCTCACGGTCGGGCGGCTCAGCGAGCCGTGGCGGGGGAGCGGGGAGCGCCTTCGTCAGCGGGGTCGTGGCGGCGGCGGCCCAGCGTGGCGGACGCGCGGTGATTGATGCGTTGATCGACGGCCGACCTGCGGTGGACGGAACCCCCGTGGGCGACGATGATGCTCGGGGGCGAGTGGCGAAACGGTAGACGCGCCGGCCTTAGGAGCCGGTGTCGGCAACGACGTGTGAGTTCGAGTCTCACCTCGCCCACCAGATCAGGGGTCGTCGGGTACCCTGAGCGCTCATGGAATTCACGATCACTCCCGCCGAGAAGAGCACCGTCCGACTCGAGGTCACCCTCGCGGTCGCAGACGTGGCCGCGGCAATCGCCGAGGCGGTTCGCCACGTGGCGGGCCAAAGCCGCATTCCGGGCTTCCGCCCGGGGAAGGCGCCGCGCTCCATCGTTGAGCGCTTCGCTGGCATCAACCGCATTCTCGACGAGGCGACCGAGATCCTGATCGAGCGCGGCTATCGCGACGCAATCATGAAGTCGGACGTCGTGCCGCTCACCAGCCCGAAGATCGATGCGAAGCCGATCGCCGAGGGCGAGGCCTACACCTTCACCGCCGTCATCCCCGTGCCGCCTGAGGTGAAGCTTGGCGACTATCGCGGCTATACGTTCGAGCCGACGTTCGAGGAGCCTGATGACGCGAAGGTCGAAGCGGTCGTCAACGACCTGCGCGACAGCTACGCAACGCTCACCGCCGTCGCCGATCGTGGCGCACAGCTGGGCGACTACGCGATCATCGCCTTTGATGGCTATCGAGTGGACAGCGGCCTCGCAATCGAAGGCGCCTCGTCGGAGCGCATGCCGATCGTGATCGGATCCGACCGACTCATTCCGGGATTTGAGGCGCAGCTCGTCGGCGCGAAGGTCGGCGATGCCACCACCGTTGAAGTGACCTTCCCCGAGGACTATCAAGAGGCGGCACTGCAGGGCGTGCCGGCACGATTTGATGTCGTTATTAATGATCTGCGCGCGCGGGTCCCGCCGCCGCTCGATGATGCCTTCGCCGCACAGGTCGCGAACGTCACGGATGTGGCCGGCCTACGCGCAGAGATCCTGATGCGCCTCAAGGCGAGCGCCGTTGACCGCGGTCGACACGAGTTCGCCGACAAGATCGTTGAGTTCGCCATGGATGGCGCCACCGTTGAGATTCCGGATCCGCTCATTGAAGAGGAGATTGACGGACTCGTTGACGAGTTGGCGCGCGGCATTGCTCGCCAAGGGTTGACCTTTGAGCAGTACATCGGCGCCGCTGGCAAGAGCGTTGAAGAGATTCGCGCCGAGATGCGTGAGCGCGGCGAGCGCCGCGCGCGAACCCTCCTGGTGTTGAGTGCGGTCGCTGGCGCCGAAGGGGTCGAGGTCCCAGAGGAGCTGATTGACGAAGAGGTGGAGCGCGCCCGTCCGCAGACCCAGGGGCAGCGCAAGCTCGAAGCCTACCTCTCGTCGGAGCGCGGGCGCCGAGCAATCCGCGCCTCTCTGCGCCGCTCCCTTGTGGTTGAGCGGCTCGTCGATGAGTGGTTTGACGCTCATCCGAAGGTCTGGCCAGCCTGGGCTCCCGAGCGCCCAGCGACGCCTACCGCCGCGAAGGCTTCCGCCAAGTAAACTCAGCCTCCCGCAGAGAGCGGGTGCACATGTAGGGGGTGACTAATGCTCGTACCAATGGTGATTGAGTCTTCCAGTAAGGGCGAACGCGCCTACGACATCTGGTCGCGCCTACTCAAGGAGCGCATCATCTTCCTGGGCGGCCCTGTTGAAGACGACATCGCCAACCTGATCATCGCGCAGCTCCTCTTCCTTGATTCAGAGGATCCTGAGAAGGAGATCTCGCTCTACATCAACAGCCCGGGGGGCGTGATCACCTCCGGTCTCGCGATCTACGACACGATGCGCTACGTGCGCGCCCCTGTGAGCACGATCTGCACCGGCATCGCCATGTCGATGGGTGCGGTGCTCCTCGCCGCTGGCGCACCAGGTCGACGCTTCGCACTGCCGCACAGCCGCATCATGATCCACCAGGGTTCCGGCGGATTCCGTGGCAACACGCCCGACGTCTTCATTCAGGTGAAGGAGATGGAGCAGCTCGTGCGAACGACCCAAGAGATCCTCGCCGCCCATACGGGTCAGCCGATGGAGAAGGTCGTCAAGGATACGGACCGCGACCTCTTCCTCTCGCCAGAGCAGGCGGTGGAGTACGGCATCATCGACGAGGTCTACAAGCTCCCTGCCGTCGTCCCGCCTAAGGGGAAGTGAGGCGCGCCGCATGAGCGGAGGAACTGGATCCGGAGAGTCGGGAGGCGGTAAGACGCGCGGCCCTCGCAGCGCAGGGAGTGGCCCGTATCGCTGCTCCTTCTGCCGCAAGACGCAGGAGCAGGTGCGCAAGCTGATCGCCGGCCAGGGCGTCTACATCTGCGACGAGTGCGTTGCCCTCTGCGCCGAGATTGCTACCGAGCAGTCACCATCGGCGCCGCAGCGCAAGTCGTTCGGTGGCGTCACGCCAACTCCGCGCATGATTCACGCGGCCCTCAACGAGCATGTCGTAAGCCAAGAGCGCGCGAAGCGCTCACTCGCCGTTGGCGTGCATAACCACTACCAGCGCGTTGGCGCACCAAACGTGGCCGACGGCGTGGAGATCGCCAAGTCGAACATCCTGCTCGTTGGGCCGACCGGTTCCGGCAAGACGCTGCTCGCGCAGACGCTGGCGCGATTCCTTGATGTGCCCTTTTGCATCGCCGACGCCACGAGCCTGACCGAGGCTGGATACGTTGGCGAGGATGTCGAGAACATCCTGCTTCGCCTGATCCAGGCCGCTGATGGCGATACTGAGCGCGCGCAGCGCGGCATCATCTATATCGACGAGATCGACAAGATCACGCGCAAGTCCGATAACCCGTCGATCACGCGGGACGTCTCGGGCGAAGGGGTGCAGCAGGCGCTGCTCAAGATCATCGAGGGTACGGTGGCAAACGTGCCACCCCAGGGTGGTCGCAAGCATCCGCACCAGGAGTACCTCCAGATCGACACGACAAACATCCTCTTCATCTGTGGCGGTGCATTCGAAGGGCTCGAGAAGATCGTTGCTGACCGAGTCGGACGACGGGGCATCGGCTTCGGCTCCGACACGCCGGCAAGCAAAGGCGAGCGAACCCGTGTGCTAGAGCAGCTGATGCCCGACGACCTGCTGCGCTACGGCCTCATCCCGGAGTTCATCGGACGCCTACCGATGATCGTCGCGCTGGATCAGCTCACCCTTGATGACCTGGTTGAGATTCTGGTCGCACCGAAGAATGCCCTGGTGAAGCAGTATCAGCGCCTCTTCCAGATGCACCATGTTGATCTGCAGTTCACGCCGGCTGCTCTGCATGCGGTTGCGGATAAGGCACTGCTGCGTAAAACCGGCGCCCGCGCACTGCGCGCAGTGCTGGAAGAGGCACTCCTCTCAACGATGTATGACCTGCCAGACCGACCCGACGTGCGTCGTTGCGTTGTGACAGAGGAGACGATTAGTGCCGGCGCATCGCCACTCATGCTCACCGAGCGCGAGATTGACGTGAGCGCGCCGGCGGCACCGAGCCGACGCGCACCTCGCACGCGCACGGCCACCCCCCGCGCATCAGCGTGACGGCGGCGCACGAGCTCGGCCCCTCCTATAGCGCCGCTGAGGTAGAGCGCAGCGTTGCAGCCCGCTGGGCGGCAACCGATTACGGCAGCCCCGACGGACGCGAGACACGAGATGCCGAGGGGCGCGAGTCCCTGCCACCCTTCACGATCATCATGCCGCCGCCGAACGTCACCGGCGGTCTACATGTGGGCCATGCGCTCTTCGTGACGCTCGAAGACCTGATGGTGCGCCGAGCGCGCATGCAGGGGCGAGCGGCCCTCTGGCTCCCCGGCGTCGACCACGCCTCAATCGCCGCCCAGTATGTGCTCGATCGCATCGTTGAGAAGGAGGGGAGCAGCCGCGCCGATTTGGGTCGCGCGCGCTACCTCGAGCGCATGCACCGCTTCATGGACGAGACGCGGAACACCATCCTTGCGCAGTTCCAGCGCCTCGGCGCTTCGGCCGACTGGAGCCGCACCCGCTTCACGATGGACGAGGTGTCAAGCCGCGCCGTGCGCACCGCCTTTGCGACGCTCTACGAACGCGGCCTTGCCTATCGCGGCGAGGCGCTCGTCAACTGGTGCCCTGGCTGCAAGACGAGCGTCTCTGACCTTGAGTCGGTGGCGACCGAGGAGCAGGGGAGCATCTGGGAGATTCGCTACCCACTTGAGGGGGGCGATGCCACCAGCGGTGTTGTTGTGGCGACGACACGACCAGAGACGCTCCTTGGCGACACCGGCGTAGCCGTGCACCCCGACGATCCGCGCTACACCGCACTCGTTGGGAAGCGTGTGATGGTGCCGTTCGTCAACCGCGCCGTTCCAGTGGTAGCCGACGCGTTTGTTGAGATGGGTTTCGGCACGGGCGCGGTGAAGGTCACCCCGGCACACGATCCGAACGACCGCGAAGTTGGCCTGCGACACAACCTGCCTGCACCAACAATCCTTGATGAGTCGGCGCGCATCGTTGCCGATGCCCCAGCACCGTTCGCCGGGATGGATCGCTTCAAGGCGCGCAAGGCGATCGTCGCCGCACTCGAAGAGCTCGGACTCCTCGTTTCGGTCAAGCCGCATACGGCGAACCCAGCGCGCTGCCAGCGCAGCAACGACATCTTGGAGCCACGCCTGCGCACGCAGTGGTTCATTCGCGCCAAGCCACTCGCCGAGAAGGCGCTCGCCGCAACGCGCTCTGGTGCAACACAAATTGTTCCAGCGCACTTTGAGAAGACGTGGGAGCACTGGCTCACCGATATTCGTGATTGGAACGTGAGCCGACAGCTCTGGTGGGGGCACCGGATCCCCGCCTGGTACTGCGCCGACGGGCACATCACCGTGACCGATCGCGAAGAGGGTCCGGTCGGCTGTGGCACCTGCGGTGCGGAGTCCAACACACTGCAGCAGGAGAGCGACATCTTCGACACATGGTTCAGCAGCGGCCTCTGGCCCTTCAGCACACTCGGCTGGCCTGACAAGACGCCAGACCTCGCCCGCTACTACCCATCGCAGGTGATGGAGACCGGCCACGACATCCTCTTCTTCTGGGTCGCACGCATGATGATGCTCGGCATTGAGCTGATGGGCACGCCGCCGTTCGAAACGATCTATCTCCACGGCATGGTGCGCGACCCTGAGGGGGAGAAGATGTCAAAGACGAAGGGGAATGTTGTCGACCCGCTCTCGGTGATTGATGAGATCGGCGCCGACGCGCTGCGCTTCGCACTCGTCTCGGGCACCGCACCAGGCGCCGACCAGCGACTCGCACCAGAGAAGTTGGAGAACGCGCGCAACTTCATGAACAAGCTCTGGAACGCCGCGCGGTATGTGCTTGGCGCGCGACCAGCAGAGGCCACTGGCGATCGGCCCTCGGCCACCGACGCACATATGGCTGCGGGGGAGTTCGGCACCTGGATGGCGACACGCCTCAGCGCCGCTGTTGATGATGTTGATCGTGCGCTCGGCCAGTACGGCTTCTCCGAGGCGTCGCAGCGCATTTACGATGCGATCTGGGCGGAGTATTGCGACCAGGCGATTGAGATTGCCAAGGTGACGCTCGCCGACGAGACGCGACCTGCAGGCGAACGCACCGCCGTCTGGTGGACACTCGTCGATGCGCTCGACGATCTCTTGCGCCTGCTGCACCCAATTGCGCCGTTCATCACGGAAGGGATCTGGGAGGCGCTCCCGCGACGCGCGGGCGACCCTGGACTCTTGGCGACGGCGGCATGGCCAGCGCGACATGCGGCTTCAAGCACCGCGGCGAGCAGCATCGATTTGTGGCTCGACCTCGTGCGCGAGGTTCGTGCAGCGCGCACCACCGCAAAGCTCCCCGCCGGAGCATGGATCCCACTCACCGTCGCCGCGCCGCCAAAACTCGTGACATCGGGCGAAGGGTTGCGCTCTGCCATTGAGCGACTGGCGCGCGTGCGCCCACTCACCATCCAGGCCGCACTCCCTGCCGCGGGTGAGGGGCTGCTCGTTGTGGCGGGCGCGCTGACGGCGCGACTCGAGCCGCCGCAGGCCGACGCTGCAGCGCTTGATGCTGATCGCGCCCGACGCGGGCGCGACCTTGTCGCCGCGCAGGCACAGCTCGCCGCGGCTGAGGGTCGCCTCGCCGACCCGTCATTCACTGGGAAGGCGCCGGCCGCCGTAGTCGCAGGGGCGGAGCGCCGCGTTGCCGAACTGCGCGATGAGATCGCTCGCCTCGAGCGAGGTTCGTAATGCCGTTCTACGACTATCGCTGTGCGAAGTGCGGTGGGACCGTAGAAATTCTGCACGGCATTGATGAGCAGCAGGCACGGGCGCACGAAGATTGTGGTGGGTCGCTCGAGCGCCTCTTCTCTGCGGCGAGCGTGCACTTTAAGGGGAGTGGCTGGGCCAAACTCGATCGCCGTAGCGGTGGCTCGGGCACGTCAGGTGCCTCGGATGCGCCTGCGAGCACGCCAGCTCCAGCCCCGAAGAGCGACGCGAAGTAAGCGATCTCCCTGATCGGGTAGGCTTCCTCGCAATGAGCATCAACGCCGACTCCTCGAAAACCCTGGCTGGAACCCCAGCGGCTGACGCGACCCCAGCCGTTGCAGAGCTTGACACCATCGTCTCGCTGGCGAAGCGCCGCGGCTTTGTCTTCCCGAGCTCAGAGATCTACGGCGGCATTAACGCGGTGTGGGATTACGGTCCACTCGGCGTAGAACTCAAGAACAATGTGAAGCGCGCCTGGTGGCGCAGCGTTGTGCAGCAGCGCCACGAGGTGGTGGGACTCGATGCCGGCATCCTGATGCACCCACAGGTATGGAAGACCTCTGGCCACGTCGGTTCGTTTAGTGATCCCCTCGTTGAGTGCACCGTCTGTAAGCGTCGCTACCGCCTCGATGAACTCCCAGGAACCGGCGACCTCACCACCACCCAGCTAGCCGATGCCGAGATCGTCACCAAGATGGGCTTGAAGTGCCCAGATTGCGAGGGCTCGCTGACGGCCCCCCGCCGATTCAACCTGATGTTCAAGACCTTCATGGGACCTGTGGAGGATGAGGCCGCGGTTGTCTACCTTCGCCCCGAGACGGCGCAGGGCGCCTACGTGCAGCACAAGAACGTTCGCGATTCGTCGCGCAAGAAGATCCCGTTCGGCATTGCCCAGATCGGTAAGTCATTCCGCAACGAGATCAGCCCAGGAAACTTCGTCTTCCGCATGCGCGAGTTCGAGCAGATGGAGCTGCAGATGTTCGTGCGTCCCGATGAGGCCGCCACCGCGGCGTTCGAAGAGTGGCTGCCGCGACGACTGGAGTGGTACAAGGCGTACGGCGTTTCGCCGGAGCGACTGCGCGTGCGCGAGCACGCCCCCGACGAGTTGGCCCACTACGCCAAGCGTGCCATCGACGTGGAGTACCGCTTCCCATTCGGCTGGAAGGAGCTCGAGGGGATTCACAACCGTGGCGACTTTGACCTTTCGCGTCACGCCGCTGAGAGCGGCGAGAGCCTCGACTACTTTGACCCTGCTACCGAGACCTCATTCACCCCATGGGTGGTTGAGGCCGCAGCAGGCGCAGACCGCGCCGCCTTCACCTTCCTGATTGACGCCTACCGCGAAGAGATGGTGCGTGACGAGAAGCGCGTCGTCCTCTCGCTGCATCCAGAGCTGGCACCGTACAAGGTGGCGGTGCTGCCGCTGCTCAAGAAGCGCGACGACCTCGTTGAGATGGCGCATCGTATTCGCGACGGCCTCTCGCGCGAGTTCACCGCCGTCTACGACGACACCGCTGCAATCGGCAAACTCTACCGCCGCCAGGATGAGATCGGCACGCCGTGGTGCATCTGTGTCGACGTGGACTCCATGGATGACAACGCCGTCACGGTGCGCGATCGCGACACGATGGAGCAGGAGCGCGTCAGCGCTGATCGGCTTGAGGAGTTCTTCCTCGCGAAGTTGCGCGCCTCGCGCCCTTAAGCCTCAGTCGAACCGGTTGGCTGCTTGCCGGCCGGCCAGTAGAGCTCCTTGTGGATCGCCCCTTCAGGTAGGCCGTACGCTGCGAGCTCAAGCTCGGCTGCGACGATCATCTCGGGATTTCCGCAGAGATAGGCAACCGCCTCACTCGCGTTGACGCCACGATCGCGCAGCGCAGACTGAATGATGCTCTCGACGCGGCCGGTAAGGCCGGTCCAGCCAGCATTGAGCGGGTCAGCTGGTCGCGAGATTGTTGGAACGTAAGTGGCCGGATACGAACCACTCTTCTCCCACCCCTCAATCAACTCGCGGTAGCCGATGTCGCTGACATAGCTCACACCATTGAGGTAGATCGCACGTCGTGGGGCACCGTCGTCGGCGAGGGTGCGCGCCATGCTGACAAACGGCGCGATCCCTGTTCCTGATGAGACGTAGATCTGCAGGCGCGTGTCGGCAGCCTCCATCGTGAACTTCCCCTTCGGCGCGAGCACGCGCATGCGGTGGCCCACAGGGAGGGCGAAGACGAGCGGCGTGAACGCGCCTCCACGCACGAGGCGGAGGTAGAGCTCATAGCCCCCATCAAGGGCGCGGGCCGAGGAGGCGACGGAGTAGGGGCGCTGCAAGAACTTCTCGCCCACCTTCACACCGATCGTCACGTACTGGCCGGGCTCAAATGGGGTCGGCACCCCATCGGGCTTGATCCAGACGCGGGCGAGCGTGTCGGTGTCGTCGATGCGTGCGGCGAGGGTGGCGTTGTAGGCGGGGTCGTCGGCCAGGATGCCGAACGAGGCGGGGGTAGCTGCCGTCTCTGCCATGGGGCCTCCTCACGGTTGGTGCGACGCTGAGCGTCGCCGTTGCAAGGGAGTGTAGGGGAGGGGGCGTGCGGATGCCTTGGCACTGGGGAGGGGCTGGCTGCTATTCTGCGCCCAACAGCGCTTGACACTCACGGGCAACTGCTTTGCCCGATCACGAAATCACAAAGGAGGTCCCCCCACCGATGGCTTCCGGGAGCGTTGCTGAGATCAAGAGCCGACTCGCCGTCGCCGACGTTGTCGGCGAGACGGTCGCGCTGCGCAAAGCGGGCGTCGCGTTCAAGGGCCTCTGCCCATTCCATGGCGAGAAGACCCCCTCATTCGTTGTCACACCGGCCCGTGAAACCTGGAAGTGCTTCGGCTGCGGCAAGGGGGGCGACATCTTCACCTTCGTCATGGAGCGCGACAGCCTCCCGTTCGGCGAGGCGCTCACCCTCCTCGCCGCCAAGGCCGGCGTCACGATCGACGATCGCAGTCGGGCTGAGGATGCGCGCAAGCTGCGCCTCCGTGATGTGCTCGAGGGTGCGGTGAGCTTCTATCACGCCATCCTCACCTCACACGAGCTCGGACGCCCCGCACTCGACTACCTGCACTCGCGCGGATTCACCGATGAGACGATCGAGGCGCAGCGACTCGGCTGGTCACCAGACTCGTGGGACGCCTGCTCTAAGGCGCTCGCGGCGAAGCGCGGGGCAACGCCCGCTGAACTTGCCGCCGTCGGCCTCACCACCGAACGCGATGGTGGTCGTGGCGCTTATGACCGCTTCCGTGCTCGCGTGATCTTTCCGATCCGTGATGCGAATGGCAAGATCACCGGCCTCGGTGGTCGCCTCCTCCCCGAAGACGACAAGCGTGGCGATCGCGGGCCGAAGTATCTCAACAGTGCAGCGACCGAACTCTTTGACAAGTCGCGCACCCTCTATCTCATCGACAAGGCGAAGCCGGCGATGCGCAAGTCTGGCACTGCGGTGCTGGTTGAGGGATACACCGACGCACTGATGGCACATCAGTCTGGCTTCACCAATGTCGTTGCCAGCATGGGAACCGCGCTGACGCCAGCGCAGGTCGCCCTCCTCTTGCGCTACGGATCGAAGATTCTCTTGGCGTACGACGTTGACGCTGCTGGAGCGAAGGCGGGCGCCTTCGGGGCTACCGAGTTGCTGCGCCTCGTCACAGAGCTTGGCAGCGCCGATGGCGGACCGTCGCTCGTTGATGTGGGGATCGTGCGCCTCCCTGACGGCAAAGATCCAGATGAAGTTGTACGTGATCAACCGGAGACGTGGCGCACCGCAACGGAGCAGCCGATTCCGGTGGTGGAGTACCTCATCAATACGCATGCGCAGGCTCATGATTTGAAAGACCTTGGCGGTCGCAAGCGCGCCATTGATGGCATCAAGCCGATCCTCCGCAGCCTGCGCGACCCAATTGTTCGCGATGGCTACATCTCCGCCGCCGCGCGACGCATCGGCGTGGATGAGAACTCAATTCGTGAGGCGATGATCCAGCGCGGTGCTGAGACGGCCGGCGCAGAGAGTCGCATCTCTGCGGATCGCGTGCGCGCCGCCGATGCAGACGGCGACATTGACTCCATCCTCGCCGGCGTAACACCCCCTGAGGCTGAACTGCTGCGACTCCTGATTGCGGCGCCAGCCGAGCGGCTCCGCGTGCGCGACGTGCTCGTCGATCAGCTCTTCACGAGCGGGTTGGCACGCTCGCTCTGGCTTGGACTACGTGCGGGCCTCGACGCCGCGCTAGAGGCGGGAACCACCGCTGATGCCCTTGAGCGCCTACCTAGTACGATTGAGGGCGAAGAGCGTCGCCTGGCCCAGGCCCTCTCCGTACGCCTCGGGGCCACCGTTGAGCTCACGCGTATCCGGATTGGTATTGATCAGACCATCTTGCGGCTGGAGGCTGATCGCCTGGAAGAGGCGATGGCCTGGTCGCGTAGTGAGATTGCCGAGGCGGAGCGAGAGGGCGATGCCGCTCGCGTTCGAACCCTCATGGAGGCTGAACGAGATCTAGGAAAAAAGCGGAAGGCGCTCGACCGACGCTTCTTGGCGTCGGGAGTGCTCACAGCGGCAAAGGGGGGGAGCAAGTGACGAAGGCGAAGCAGGTAAGCAAGGTGACCGGAGGAACGCACGTGAAGGCGGCACCAGCCAAGGCCGCATCAACCAAGGTCGCCCCAAAGGCCGCTGCAAAGCCCGTCGCTAAGGTCACCGCGAAGCCCGCCGCCAAGCCAACCCCCAAGCCCGCCGTAAAGCCGGCAGCGAAGGTCACCGCGAAGCCCGCCGCCAAGCCCGTTGCCAAGCGCGGCACGCTTGCAACGACGAAGCCCGCTGCAAAGCCAGTCACCAAGGCCGCCCCAAAGCCTGCTGCGAAACCGGCTCCGAAGAAGCCCGTGCCAACAAAGGCCGTCGTGAAGAGTTCAACCAAGCCAGCGGCGAAGAAAACCGCTACGCCGATCGCCAAGGCGAAGCCGACCGCTAAGCTTGCGCCAGCGAAGGGGAAGAAGCCCGTTGTCGTAGCCGTTGCGAAGGGCAGCACTAAGGCACGCGCTTCACTCGCGACATCACCTGCGTCAGCTGCGAAGTCGAAGGGCGAGAAGTCCAAGGTAGAGAAGGCGGCACCAGCCGCGGTGGTCGCCCCCGCAAAGGTGCAGGGGAAACTCGCGAAGGGTAAGGCAGCGTCCAGCCCAGCTGCAAAGCTTGATGGCGTCGCTGAACCTGGCGCGGCCGATCTCGCCGAGATCGAGGTTGATGGCGTCGAGATGCTGAGCCCAGAGGCGGCCGCTGCACTCCTTGTTGCTGAGGTTGCCCCAGAGGCACCGAAGCCTGAAGTCGTCGAGCCAGTTGCTGAATCGACTGGTGTCGACGATCCGGTGCGCATGTACCTCAAGGAGATTGGTCGGGTGGGGCTACTCACCGCCGAAGAGGAGGTCGTCCTCGCCAAGATGATCGAGCTCGGCGAGCAGATGGCCGACGAGCCGTGGAAGGCCGTCTACAACCTGCATCAGTGGACCTATCACGAGACGGAGCTCAAGACGCGCAAGAAGAAGGAGTGGTACCGCCTTGATCCGGCGCTTGCCGCTAAGGCGCACGCCACGTATGCCGAAGCGATCGGCGCGTGGGTCAAGGGGCATCACGTGCACGAATGCAAAGTGACCGGTTTTGATAAGGCCTCGCGCGAAGTGACGGGCGAGACCGCCAAGAAGAATTTGATGATTGCGAAGAGCCTCGTAAAATCGTTCAACGATCCGAACCGACGCAACCTTGCAGCCAAGACGGCGGAGATGATTGAATTCGCCTTCCAGACGGTGGGAACCGGCGACATGGAGAGCCGCGACAACGGCGTGCTCCAAAAGCTCTTCCTCTGGGCCCGCGACGAGATCGCCTGGCCAGCACTGGAGACGTGGATTGTCCAGGGGAAGCACATCGCCAAGGATGGGAAGGACTGGATCCGCGAGGCGGGTTGGGACCCGGAGAATCCAGCGCTCGGCAAGCTCCGCGGACGCGAGGGCTATGTCGTGCAGCTCGGATGGCGCGGACGTGAGGAGCTGACCAAGGCGAACCTGCGCCTCGTCGTCTCGATCGCCAAGAAGTACATCGGCCGCGGCATGAGCTTCTTGGACCTGATCCAAGAGGGGAACATCGGCCTCATTCGCGCCGTGGAGAAGTTCGAGTACATCAAGGGCTTCAAGTTCTCCACGTATGCAACGTGGTGGATTCGCCAGGCGATCACGCGAGCGATCGCGGATCAGGCACGAACGATCCGCATCCCGGTGCATATGTATGAGCAGCTGAATCGACTCACCCGCGTGCAGCGCCAGCTCTTCCAGGAGCTTGGCCGCGAAGCGACGGATGATGAGATCGCCAAGGAGCTCACCAAGGTCACCGAGTCCGAGGTCACTGCGGAGCGCGTTCGTGAGATGCGCAAGGTGAGCCAGGAGCCGGTCTCCCTCGAGACGCCGATCGGCGAAGAGGAGGACAGCCATCTCGGCGACTTCATCGAGGACAAGTCGGCGAAGAAGCCGGACGAGGCGGCCAACAGCCAGCTCCTCTCAGAGCAGATCGTCGCCACGCTGGAGTCGCTCAGCCTCCGTGAGCAGCGGGTGCTGAAGTTGCGCTTCGGCCTCGAGGATGGGCGGCAGCGCACCCTGGAGGAGGTCGGAGCGGAGTTCAACGTGACCCGCGAACGCATCCGCCAGATCGAGGCGAAGGCGCTGCGAAAGCTGCGCCACCCATCGCGAGCTCGCAAGCTGCGCGACTACCTCGACTAGGGGGACCGTGCGGCGAGGAGGAGCGGCGGCCCTCCCTGCTAATATTCCGCTCGCGGCAGAGGCCGCGGTCATTCCGGCGTAGCTCAGTGGTAGAGCGGGCGGCTGTTAACCGCCATGTCGTAGGTTCGAATCCTACCGCCGGAGCCAACCTGCTAGGCGAGAGAGGCAATGGAGTGCTGAGCCCATTTGAAGCGGTGGCCTATCTTCGAAAACAGGTCCCTATCTTGCTCACCCGTCGGCCCCTTCAGACAACTGCGTCCTCCCTCCTCATCGCCGTCTCGCTTGCGGTTGCTCCTGCAAGTGTGGCCTTTGCTGCTCCGAATCTAATCAACTCAGAGGCAACAAATGACCTTATAGGTGCATCCCGAAGCGGAGTTGCGCTGGCATCGCCCGCGCCAAGGCCAAGCGCAGTTGGCACGCCATCACCGAGTGAAGCCGCATCACCAGATACGAGTCCGAGTCCGGGTACGTCGCCAGGGACATCGCCGCAGCCATCAGCCACGCCATCGGTAGCGCCGACCGATTCGCCGATCCACACCACGGATCAGCCGATGGTGCTTGTGACTGATACTGCCGACGGGACGCGTATTTATACCGACGAACGATCCTCGTCGAGCTTCTTGGCAGCATCGATTCCGTCAATCCAGCAGGCGCTCAGCATCCCAGGCATCTGGTTCAGCGGCCTGCTTGCCGCCATACTGCTGGCGTTCGGAGCCATCCTCTTAGAGGCACCATTTGATTGGATCAGACGACGCATCAACGACATTTATTCGCGCGTCGTTGCCTACATACAGCCAAAGGACCGTGGATCTCGACTCTGGAAGATCTTCGGCATCCGCGTCGACGTTTTTCCATTCTTGCTCGTTGGCCAGCTTATCGCCGCGTTCAATGCGCCGCTTGACGCCATTGTGCCGATCCGCCAGCTGATCCTTGGCTGTGTATATGGTGCGATTGCCGCTCTGATCATCCACGCGGTGACGAAATGGCCAGAGATTCGCCTGCAGCGGATCAAGAACAACGATAGTGGCGAGATGCGAGCGCAGTGGTTGAGCCTCGTGCTCGCCCTGAGCGCAGTTGCGATTGCGCAGTCGTTCGGCCTCGCCCCCGGACTCATCGTCGGAATATTCGCGATACGCCACTTCCGGAAGAGCCTTGACGAGAGCGGATCTGCACGGAGTGCGTGGCATCTTTCTCTAATGTTGATTGCCGCTTCCATTATCTCGTGGTTTGGTCTGGAGTGGAGTTGCGCATCCTCTCTGACACCGTGCTGGGTACCCTAGTCGTTGCAGGGAGCCAAGGTCTGATCTGGATACTTCTCAACCCCGCCGACGATGGCTCCAGGGCGCTTCGCCGCCACTCGATCGCTCGGTGGGTTCTGCTCCTCGCCGTAGGGATCACGATGGTCATCGCCATTCTCATGAATGGTGGGGAGTTGCAGGGGGTCCTCTCGCCAAATGCAACGTTGGAAGAGCTTCGTGGGCTAATCGTTTCCGGTGTGGCGCTCTTCGTGATGCTGCTCCTCCTCCACCGATTCACCGCCGCCAGGGCGACGCGGCAGAGAGCCCGCTGACCACCTGATCGAGACGTGTGTGGTAGGTTCAAAACCTACCGTTGGAGTCGGCACCATTGAGAGAGAAAGGTTGCGAGAAAGAAATGACTAGTCGCATCGCACTTCTACTGATTATGGCTGCGTTCACAGCCTCCATCCTTGCTGCGGCGGCCTACCCAGGCAATCGCATGGATTCGGGTAACTGAGAGATGGTCGCAACCGGACTCAGCGAGAGCCCCCAGGCCTACCGCACGAAGTTGCTTGAGCAGAGCGACAGCCAGATCGATGCCTGGGCCACCGGCTCACTGCGCGACATGGCGAAACGCAAGGGGATCATTGCTGTCATCCGCGAGTTCTCCCACTCGGCACATCTCGATGAAGATGGTCTTGCTGGCGCATACACGCTCGGTGGCGGCCCGGCCGCAACGATGGGGCGTGACGCTGAGGGGCGACTCCTCCTCCCTGCGGTCAGCCTCTGGTGCCTCGTCCCCGGCCTGCGCACGGTAGATCCGAAGGGGAGTCGTGAGCGACTCGTCGCCTTCCTCGTAGCGACCTTCGAAGAGGTCGTCTACATCTAACTGCGGGCGGCTACTCCGACTTCTGGCGCAAGATCGCGGCGAGGTTATCGAGCTTATTGCGCGCGATCAGCAGCCACTTCGCCATGTTGGCGCGATCCGTTTCACTGAGTGGCGCCCCCAACTCTGGCTGATCAATCTCATGCAGGACCAACGCAAGCGCGTCGATGGAACTTGCGAGGCTGTCGCGGGCGTTAGTCAGCGCCGCGTCTGACGCTGAGGCGATGGCCGCCGCTTGTGCGGAGATTGGCGCTGACGCACTCGCTGCTACTGGCTTTGAGGCCGCAATGATCGGGCGCTCGCTCGGTGAGGCGTAGGGGAAGATCGACGGTGCGACGACCTCTGGTGCGGCGGTCGGCTCTGGGCGCTCGTCGCGCACAATACTCTTGAGGCGGGCGAGCGAGAGTTCGCCGCGCAGCACTTGCGCCGCCAGTTCACTTCGTCGTGCCCGATCGGTGATCTTCATCAACTCATAGGCGTGGCTGATCGTGTCGGAGCGCTCCGCGACGAGCGCGCGGATGTCGGCTGGCGCATGCATCAGGCGGAGCCGATTTTCGACGTAGCCCTTGTCTTTGCCGATGCGCTCGGCCAGCTTGCGGATGCTGTAGCCGAGTTCGCTCGTCATGCGCGCGAAGATCGCCGCCTCATCGAGTGGGGAGAGGTCTTCGCGCTGGAGGTTCTCGATGATCGCAACCTCAAGGGCGATCTCATCGCTCATCGCCTCAACGATTGCAGGGATCATTGGGAGCCCGAGTGAGAGCACGGCACGCCAGCGTCGTTCGCCCGCAACGATCTCGTAGGAGCCCGGCTCGGTTGGCCGCACGATGATTGGCTGCAGCACACCATGCTCGCGAATGCTGGCGGTGAGCTCATCGATCGCCAGTGGTGGGAGTGCGAGGCGGGGCTGCTTAGCATTGAGCGTCACGCGATCGACGGCGATCTGTCGCACCGAGCGGTCGCCATGGGCACCATCGGGTGGGAGGAGCGAGAGAATCGAGTCGTCGAGCTCCGGCCCGCCGAGCCCCGAATCGCCCGTTGGCTGCTTCCCCGCTGCTTCCCCTTCGGCATGCTGCCTCCCCTCGTTTCGCTTCGTGCGCCTTACGGCCCACCGTTTCGCCGCATCGTACCGCGCAGGGGGTGTGGGAGAATCGTGCGGAGCGAAGTGCCCGTAACGGGGCAGGAGGGAGGTGAGCGTGGGTAAGGAGCAGGGGCGCGACGCCGCGCGCGACACGACCACCTCAGGCGCACCCCTCGAAACGCACTACGGCCCGAGCCCATCCCGCGACGCCGCCGCAGAGATCGGCACCCCAGGCGCCTTCCCGTACACGCGTGGCGTGCAGGAGACGATGTACCGTGGCCGCCTCTGGACGATGCGCCAGTACGCCGGCTTCTCAACGGCACGCGAATCCAACGAGCGCTACCGCTATCTGCTGGAGCAGGGCCAAACCGGCCTCTCGGTCGCCTTCGATCTGCCAACGCAGATGGGGTACGACTCCGACGCACCAGAGGCGGAGGGCGAGGTCGGCCGCGTCGGCGTTGCGATCGACTCCATCGCCGACATGGAGACCCTCTTCCAGGGAATCCCACTCGACGAGGTCTCAACCTCCATGACGATCAACTCCACCGCGCCGATCCTGCTGGCGCTCTACGTGGCCGTTGCCGAGCGGCAGGGGGTCTCGCGCGCTGAGCTCTCGGGCACAACGCAGAACGATCTCCTCAAGGAGTACATCGCTCGCGGTACGTACATCTTCCCGCCCGAGCCATCGCTGCGCCTGATCACCGACGTCTTCGAGTGGTGCGCCACCGAGCTGCCGAAGTGGAACACGATCAGCATCTCGGGCTATCACATGCGTGAGGCGGGAGCGACCGCCGCGCAAGAGCTCGCCTTCACCTTTGCCGACGCAATCGCCTATGTCGATGCAGCGATCGCCCGTGGCCTCGAGGTGGATGCCATCGCGCCGCGGCTCTCCTTCTTCTTCGCCGCGTGGACCGACATCCTCGAAGAGGTGGCGAAGTTCCGCGCTGCGCGCCGGATCTGGGCGCGCATCATGCGCGATCGCTACGGCGCAAAGAGCGAGAAGTCGCTCCTCTGTCGCTTCCATGTGCAGACCGCCGGCTCCACACTCACGGCGCAGTCAATTGACAACAACGTTGTTCGCGCCGCGTACCAAGCCCTTGCTGCGGTGCTCGGCGGCGCGCAGAGCCTGCACGTCAACGGTAAAGATGAGGCCCTCGCCCTCCCGACCGAAGCGTCGGCACGCCTCGCGCTGCGCACCCAACAGGTGCTGGCCCACGAGGCTGGCGTCGCAGGAACCGTTGATCCGCTCGGTGGCAGCTACGCCGTGGAGGCGCTCACCGATCAGGTGGAGCGCGACGCCCTCGCGCTCATCGCCGAGGTTGACCGGCTCGGCGGCATGGTCGCCGCTGTTGCTGTCGGTTTCCCGCAGCGCGCGATTCAAGACTCGGCGTACGCCTACCAGCGCGAGGTGGAGAGTGGCGAGCGCGTGATCGTGGGCGTGAATCGATTCGTGGATGAAGAGGTCGAGACGCCAGCCATCGCCCGTATTGACCCGGCACGCGAGCGGGAGCAGGTCGCCGAACTGAAGGCTTTCCGTGCTGGGCGCGATGCCGCGGCCGCAACCGCCGCCATCGCCGAGGTCATCGCCACGGCGAAGGGGAGCGCCAACATGATGCCGCCGATCCTCGCCGCGGTGAAGGCCGGCTGCACCGTTGGCGAGATCAGCGCCGCCCTGCGCAGCGTCTGGGGCGAGCACCGCGAGGCGATGGTTCTATGAGCCTCCCCGTGCGCGGTCGCATTCACCATGTTGCATCCGTAGTACGCGACATCGACGCGTCGATCGACTTCCACACGCGCGTGCTCGGGCTGGCGCTCGAGCAGGTTGCCGAGGTGCCATCGCAAGAGGTGCGCATCGCCTTCCTCACGGCCGGCGACTCCAAGATTGAACTCGTCTCACCAACAAATGAGACGAGTGGCGTTGCGCGATTCCTCGAGTCAAAGGGGGAGGGATTCCATCATCTCTGTTTAGAAGTCCCTGACATCGCTGCGGAGCTCACCGCTCTCGCCGCGGCGGGGGTGCAACTGATCAATGGGGAGGCGGTCGCTGGCGTTGAAGGCCCGGTTGCCTTCCTGCACCCGAAGAGCTGCAACGGGGTGCTGATTGAGTTGATTGAAGCGCCCGGCGGCCCTGCGTGGACGAGTCTCGGATTCGGCGCTCCAGGGGAGCTGCGGATTCGCTAGCGCTTAGCGCTTCGTGTAGCCGGCCTCAATCAAGAGTCGTGGCAGTTCCGTCGGCGAAGCGGCCACCTTGAACCCGGCGGCCTCCAGTGCAGCGATCTTGTCGATCGCCCGGCCCGATGCGCCAGAGACGATCGCCCCAGCGTGGCCCATGCGTCGCCCCTCGGGTGCGGCGCGTCCGGCGATGAAGGCGACACGTGGCAGGTGCTTCAGATGTTCGCCGGCCCACGCGGCGGCCTCCTCTTCGGCGGATCCGCCGATCTCGCCGATCAGCACGAGTGCGCGCGTCGCAGGATCTGCGGCGAAGAGCTCGAGTGCGTCACGGAAGGTGGTGCCGATGATCGGGTCGCCGCCGATACCGAGGCAGGTGGACTGACCGATGCCAGCATCCGTCATCGACTGCACCGCCTCGTAGGTCAGTGTTCCAGAGCGACTCACCACACCAACATCACCAGGAAGGTGAATGGAGGCGGGGATGATGCCGATCTTTGCGCCGAGGCCGTTCAGGCCTGGCGTCGTTGCGCCTGGGCAGTTCGGTCCGATCAGTCGCGCGCCGTGCTGCTGCACAACGGCGAGTGCGCCGACCATGTCGTGCACGGGGATCCCCTCGGTAATGCAGAAGATTGTCTTGATGCCCGATGCGGCCGCCTCGGCGATCGCGTCAGCGGCGCCCGCAGCAGGAACGAAGATGCAGCTGGTGTTCGCGGCGGTCTTCTCGACCGCTTCGCGTACGGTGTCAAAGACGGGAACTGTTCCGTCGAGACCGAGCTCGCCGCCGCGACCAGGTGTGACGCCCGCAACGATCTTGGTGCCATAGGCGGCCATCTGACCGGCGTGGAAGCCGCCCTCACGTCCGGTGAGGCCTTGCACCACAAGTCGCGTGTGCTGATCAACGAGAATGCTCACTTGCCGCCTCCCGCTGCCGCGAGTGCTACAGCCTTCTCCGCCGCCTCGTCGAGGCTTGCCGCTGTCTCAAATCCACCTTCGCGCAGAAGTACGGCCGCCTCTGCCGCGTTAGTGCCAACGATGCGCACGACCATCGGCACGATGCGCTCCTGCTGCGCGCGCGCCTCAATGAGCCCCTTCGCGACCTCGTCGCCGCGCGTGATGCCGCCGAAGATGTTGACGAGGATCGCCTTGACGCCCGCATCGGCGAGGATGATGCGCATTGCCGCGGCAACCTTATCGGCACGAGCCCCACCACCAATGTCGAGGAAGTTCGCTGGCGTGCCGCCGGCACGGGTCACGAGGTCAAGCGTCGTCATGGCGAGACCGGCGCCGTTCACCATGCAGCCGATGCTCCCGTCGAGTCGGATATAGGAGATTCCCTGCTCGCGTGCCTCGCGATCAATTGGATCTTCGCTGTCAGCATCGCGCCAGGCGGCAAGGTCGGGGTGTCGATCGAGTGCGGAATCATCAAACGTCACCTTGGCATCGAGGCAGATGAGTCGTTCGCCGCCGGGCAGATCTGGCGCAGGAACCACGGCGAGCGGATTCACCTCAACAAGATCGGCGTCGCTCTCGCGCGCAATCTTCACGAGCCCAGTGGCAATCACGCAGAACTGCTTCAGCAGTTCACCGCGCAGCCCAATGCCGAAGCCGAGTCGACGTGCCTGGAAGGGGAGGAGGCCACCGTGTGGGTGCGCGACTTCGCGAACGATCGCGGTTGGATCCTTGGCGGCGACCTCTTCAATCTCCATGCCGCCAGCGGCGGAGGCCATGACGAGCACGCCACGTGTGGTGCGATCGATCAGTGCGGCGAGATAGATCTCGCGGATGATCGTGGAGGCTGGCGCAACGAGCACGCGTCGCACAGGAAGGTCCTTAATCGTGAGTGCGAGAATTGTTGCGGCGGTTGACTCGGCCTCTTCCGCGCTCCCGGCGAGCTTGACCCCGCCGGCCTTCCCTCGCCCGCCGACCAGGACCTGGGCCTTAATCACGACCTGGGCTACCCCAGAGGCGAAGAGGCGCTCAGCGATGGCGCGGGCGCCCGCGGCGGTGGTGGCCACGTCGGCATCGGGGACGGGGAGACCGGCTCGAAATAAGAGTTCTCGGGCTTCAGCCTCGTGTAGTTTCACTTCGCCTCCGCATGGTCCGTGGTGGGCTCTCCCCCGCTGTAACAGGGGGTAGTGTACGCGGGCAGACTTCAAGCGTTGCGGCTAGGATTCGGAGGGATTAATTCTCAGGGCTCCAGCGCCCTGATTGGGAGCAAGGAGGGGTTTACAGATGACCCAGGGATCTAGCCCACTCGCCTCCCCGCAGAAGCTTCGAAACTACCCGTCCTATCGCGGCGGGGAGGGGATGGTTGCCTGGGCCTTCCATCGAATCTCAGGCATTGGCGTGTGGGCCTTCATCGTCTTGCACGTAGTCGACATTTGGTTGATTGGGGTTAATCCCGCGCTCTATGACCAACTGGGCAATATTTATTCAAGCGCGCCTGGCCGTGTGATGGAAACCCTCCTAGGAGCGGCGCTGTTTTATCACGCCCTCAACGGCATGCGCATCGTCGTCATGGACTTCTGGCCTGCACTGACGATCTACCACCGTGGACTGTGGCGAGCTGTTTGGGTCACCTTCTTCATCTTTGGCCTACCTGGCGCGTACATCATCCTGAAGCCTATCTGGGAGATGGCAGCATGAGCGCCCAAAAGTATTCACTCTCCGGCCGTCCACGCCCGACAGGGTCGCGTGTGGATCTCTACGTCTGGCGGGCGGTGCGAATTACTTCAATTGCGCTCTTCGTATTGGCGCTAGCGCACTTCTCCATCACGCACTTCGTCTACGAGGTTGGTGACCAGAGTGCAGAGTGGGTCCGCCAGACTCGTTGGAACTCAATCCCTCTCCGCGTGCTGGACTGGGGGATGTTAATGGCTGTGTTGGTGCATGGATTCCTTGGTATGCGGACGGTCATGCAGGACTATGTCCCCTCGCGCATCAGGCAGGCGTCGCTCATTGGCCTGTACGCCATCGCACTCCTGCTATTCGTCCTTGGCACCCAGGTCATTGCGACGCTACCGATGCGTTAGGGGGACAAATGAGTAGTGCGCTACGAGCAGAGGTTGGGCAGATCGACGTTGACGCGATCGTAGTGGGCGCAGGTGGCGCCGGACTCTGGGCGGCGCTCGAGCTGGCGCGCGAAGGGATTCCTACTGCAGTACTGACGAAGCTCTATCCGACCCGCTCGCATACCGGTGCCGCACAGGGTGGCGTTTGCGCCGCGCTCGGAAACGTTGAAGAGGACCACTGGGAGTGGCACATGTTTGACACCATCAAGGGTGGCGACTACCTCGCCGACCAGGATGCGGCCGAGGTGCTCGCACGTGAGGCAATTCCCGCCGTAATTGAGCTTGAGCGCATGGGACTACCATTCAATCGGACTCCAGATGGAAAGATTGACCAGCGTCGCTTTGGCGGGCACACGCGGAACTACGGCGAAGGGCCAGTACGGCGCAGTTGCTACGCCGCCGACCGCACCGGCCACATGATCCTGCAAACGCTCTACCAGCAGTGCATCAAGGCGGGGGTCAAGTTTTACGACGAGTATCACGTTGTCGATCTGGTCTTTGACGGCGGCGAGGCGGACAAGGGCGGGCGATGCTCTGGCGTTGTTGGGTACAAGATCGCCGACGGTACGCTCCACGTATTTCGCGCGAAGGCGGTGCTGCTCGCCACAGGTGGATACGGTCGCGCGTGGCGCGTCACTTCCAACGCACATTCGCTTACTGGAGACGGCATGGCACTCGCTTGGCGGCACGGCGTGCCACTGCAAGACATGGAGTTCTATCAGTTCCACCCAACCGGCATCGTTGGCACCGGCATCCTGTTGAGTGAGGCGGCGCGAGGCGAAGGTGGCTACCTCATCAATGATGCAGGGCAGCGTTTCATGGAGTCATACGCCCCGAAGTTGATGGAGCTTGCCCCGCGAGACATGATCTCGCGGGCGATCTATCAAGAGATCCGTGCGGGTCGAGGGATCGGGGGAAAAGACTACATCCATCTTGATGTGAGACACCTTGGCCGAAAGGTGATTGAAGAGAAGCTCCCCGACATCACCGAACTTGCTCGCATCTATCAGGGCGTCGAGCCGATCAGCGAGCCAGTCCCAGTTCAGCCAACCGCGCATTACGCCATGGGCGGCGTTCCGACAAATCTTGAGACTGAGGTACTCGCCGATGCTCGTGGCAACGTTGTGCCAGGGCTCTTTGCGGCGGGCGAGGTCGCCTGCGTCAGCGTGCACGGTGCCAACCGACTGGGCACGAACTCGCTCGTTGACCTCCTCGTCTTCGGCAAGCGCGCGGGGATTCGCATGGCGCAGATCTGCAAGAGCACCCCACAGCCGGGCTCCGTGCAGGGTGCCGAGCGCGCGGTGCGCGATGAGCTCCTCGCCCTGAGCACACGCCCATCTGGGGTGCGCCCGGCCGAAATTCGCCGCGAGCTTGCCGCCCTGATGATGGACAACGTCGGCGTCTATCGCGACGAGGCCCTCCTTGGCGCCGCAGTAAAGGGGATCGCCAAGTTGAAAGGGGAGTACGCCAACGTGCGCGTGGAGGACACCGGGAGCGTCTTCAACACCGACCTCCTCGAGGCGCGCGAGCTCGGCTACCTGCTAGACACCGCGGAGGCGACAGCAGTCTCCGCCTACGCACGAACAGAGTCGCGCGGTGCCCACAGCCGTGAAGACTTCCCAGAGCGAAACGACGCAAAGTTCCTTGCGCACACTCTGGTCTGGCAGGGGAGCGATGGTGCACCAGCCACGAAGCTAGACTACAAACTGGTCACGATCACCAAGTTTGAGCCGAAGGCGAGGGTTTACTAAATGGCTTCTGCCACACAGGTTGAGCTCAAGATCCAGCGATTTGATCCGGAACGCGACAGTGAGCCGCACTGGCAAACGCTGACGGTACCGGTGGAGCCTATGGATCGCGTGCTTGATCTGCTCACGCGGGCAAAAGAACTCTTTGATGGCTCAATCACCTTCCGTCGCTCTTGCGCGCACGGTGTCTGCGGCTCTGACGCTCTGCTGATTAATGGTCGTAATCGGCTCGCCTGTAAGTTGCGAGTAGAAGCGTTGGGCCGAACGATCACGGTGGCCCCACTCCCTGGTCTGCCGATCGTCAAGGACCTTGTCGTTGATATGGAGGAGTTCTTTGACAAGTTCCGCTCCGTACAGCCGTATCTTGTGGCGGCACCAGTTGAGGGTGACGGTGAGCGGATTCAGAGTGAAGAGCAGCGCGATCGCTATGACGATACGACCAAGTGCATCCTCTGTGCAGCATGTACAACCTCTTGCCCAAGCTTCTGGGCGCAGCCAGAGTACGTTGGCCCCGCGGCTATCGTGAACGCGCACCGTTTTATTTTTGACTCGCGTGATGAGAACGCCGATACACGCTTAGACATCTTGTCTGACGAAAATGGCGTGTGGCGTTGTCGCACCACCTTCAATTGCGTAGAAGCTTGCCCACGCGGCATCAACATCACGAAGGCGATCCTTGAGGTTTCCTCCGCAATTAGCGCACGGCGGTAACGCTGTTGATTCGGTCGTACATCATTCGTACCGATGGTGCGTGTCGAGGGAACCCTGGACCAGCATCTATTGGTGTTGCGCTGTATGACGCCTCTCTGCCTGGATCCGATGATCCGGATGCCACGCCGATCGCCTCGATCTCTGCAGCGATCGGCACGACCACGAATAACGTCGCAGAGTGGCGTGCCGTGGTGGCGGCGGTTGACTTTGCTGCGGAACTCGGCGCGCGCGAGATTGACCTGCTTCTCGATAGCAAGCTTGTGGTTGAGCAGCTCCAAGGTCGTTGGCGTGTGCGCGATGCCAAGCTTGCCCCGCTCTGCGATGAGGCGCTGAAGGGGCTGAAACGCTTCGCGCATTGGAGCGCGCGCCATGTGCCACGTGCCCTAAACGGTCGCGCCGATGCGCTCGCTAATGAGGCGCTTGACCGCGCGCTGCGCGGTGGACCCGCCTGGGTCGCGCGCCGTCCGCAAGATTCAGCTTCTGCCACGGCGATGGCTACCTCCGGCTCCGAATCTTCCGCGACCGCAACGACGCGCATTACGGTGCTCGGCTCAGGGGCGAGCCGTGGCGTGCCGCGTGTCGGTTGTCGCTGTGGCGTCTGTCTCTCACGCGATCAGCGCAATCGCCGTCTGCGCAGCTCGGTACTCGTGGAGTGGCTCGACGGTGTCACTGAGCGCGGCGTCATCATTGATCCTGGGATGGACCTGCGCCAGCAGGCGCTGCGCCATGGCGTCACTCGACTTGATGGTGCGCTGGTCACCCACATTCATGTTGACCACAGCGGTGGGATTGACGAGTTGCGCGCCTATACCGATGCACAAGATATTGTACTGCCGATCGGCGCAGGAGAGGCGACGGCGGATGAGCTGCGGAAGCGCTGGGAGTACGCGGTTGATGGACGAACGGCACCTGGCTCGGGAATCCCTGCGCTGGAACTCGTTGCGTCGGATTGCGAGGTAACGATCGCGGGCCGCTCATTCCAGGCGATCCACATCGTTCACGGGAAGCACCCCGCTCACGGTTGGCGGAGTGGGGGATTCGCCTATCTGACCGACGTCAGCTCGGTCCCGGCGGCATCGCGCGACCTTCTGGGCGACCTCGACCTACTGATCGTCTCGGCGCTGCGCGATCTGCCGCACCCAACGCACCAGACCGTGGACGAGGCGTTGGAGCTGATCCGAGCGGTTGCCCCACGTCGGGCGCTCCTCACCCACCTTGATCACGACCTCGACTTTGAGGATCTGGCGGCACGCCTCCCTGCTGGGGTTGCCCCCGCCTTTGATGGGCTCGTCGTAGAGGTCCCGGCGCGCTAGACTGCCGATCCGGCGAGATGGCCGGACGGCCGCGTCGCCCCCTTCTGTGAGCGTCGAGGAAAGTCCGGGCTCCGAGGTGTAAAGGCAGCGGGTAACGCCCGTCCGCCGTAAGGCGCGGACTAGTGCCACAGAGACGAGTCCGCCGCAGAGCTTCGGCTCAGCGGTGGGGTGAAACGCGGCAAACTCTGCCTGGAGCAAGGTCGAATAGGGAGGCATTCCAGT
>JAPLHR010000046.1 GCA_026389535.1 Chloroflexota bacterium | reverse complement strand
GCAAACCAGTGCTTCATCGGTTCGCCGTAGCGCTTCTCAATTGCAGGGAAGTGCGCCTCCCGTCGTGGATCCTTTGTCGGCATGTTGGCCGAGCGGGTTATTAGGCTGGAATCACGACGACGCGGCGCTCTGGCTCTTCGCCCGCCGACTCGGTCGCAATGTTGTCCATTTCCTGAAGCTCAACGTGAATCCAGCGGCGCTCCAGCGCCGTCATTGGCTCAAGCTGCACGGCGCGGCCGGTCTCCTTGACGCGGTCTGCCGCCTTGCGCGCAAGTGCGCGGAGCTGTGCCTCACGTCGACCTCGATACTCTTCGATGTCTACGGTGACACGCGCCCACTCACCCATCTTGCGGCTGAGCATCAGGTTGACCAGGTGCTGGATCGCCTGCAGTCGCTCACCGCGGCCGCCAATCAAGTTGTTCAACTCATCGACCGCCTCTGGTGAGGTGCCGGCAACGTTCAACACGGTGTCAGCACCAGTTCCAGTGGTGCGCACTTCGGCCTCGAAGCCAAGGTGCTTCACCAGCGTCTCAAGGATCTCCTTGCCGCCGCTGATCATCTCTGGCGTCGTTTCGCTGCGCTCGCGTCGCTCTCGTGGCTCGCGATCCTCACGTGGCGCGCGCTCGGGGCGCGGCGCACGCTCTGGTCGTGGGGCACGGTCGCCGCGTGGCGCTGGGCGTGCTGCGGCTCGCGGTGCAGCGGCTCGCTCTACGGGTGCATCACTGCGTGGTGCTGGGCGCGGCGCACGCTCTTCGCGAACCGGTGCTGGTGCTGGTGCTGGGCGGCTTGACTCGCCGGCACGCTTCGGAGCGGCGCCGCCGAGTGCGCTGATTGGCGCAGCGACGATGCGGGCAGGCTCAGCGCCCATGCCGAGCACGCCGCGCGACCCTGGGGCAATGATCTCGAAGTCGAGATCGCCGATGCCAACCTTGAACGCCTCGCAGGCGCCCTTCAGTGCCTCTTCAACGCTCTTCCCGGTGAACTCCTGATATGCGCTCTCGTTTGCCATTACTTACTCCCTCGTCGACCATGTCGGTCGCGCTTCTTCGCCGAACGAATCGTGGCGGCCGCTGATGCGGCGCGGTCAAGCTCCGTTCGCTCGTGTGGTGCCACAACTTCCCCAGGGGCATCCGGAATCAATTCCGGCATCGCCACTGGGAAACGCGGGGCATGGTTAACGGCAAAGGCGGGCGTCCAGCCGAAGAGCGGGAAGAGCCCACCGTAGCCGAGGATCAAGTACTGCTGCCCGATCGAGAACAGCGTGGACGAGATCCAGTAAATGAACAGGCCGGCGGGAAGAATCCCGCCGTACAGTACCGAAATAAGAGGCAGGAGCACCATGGTCTGACCCTGGGCGCCTGACATTGGATCGTTCTTTGACGCATTCGGATTGATTACCATGCGCGTCTGAATGACCTGAAGAAGTGCGCTAATGATTGCAAGAATCGAGACGCCGAATCCGGCGACGTCAATGACTGACGGCAGCGAGGCATTGAGCCCACCGAGCCACGGCACCGTTGCTTCAATACATGGCTTCATGTTGTTGTACGTCGGCGTGCCGAGACCGTTTGCGCACACCAGGCCAACTGCGTCACCAACGTTGAATCCGAACACGCTCAGCATGGCCGTAGGGTCTGGGTTCGTAAGGCCGTTGGAGATCACGGTGTACATCGGAATCAGCACGATGAACTGCAACAGTGTTGGGAGGCAGCCGCCGAACGGGCTGACGCCACGCGACTTATAGAGCTCCATCTGCGCCTGTTGAATCTTGACCTTGTCGCCCTTGTAGCGTCGCTGAATCTCCGCCACCTCTGGCGCAAGAAGTTGGGTTCGCTTCTGTGAGACCAGCTGCTTGCGGTACGGCGAAATCAAGATGACGCGAATAACGAGCGTCAAGATTAGGATTGAGATGCCAATGTCGCCAGTGAGGCGATCGAGCAGCACGAGTCCTACGAAGAGCGCCTGGAAGACTGGCGTGAAGAGCCAGGCGAGGAGGCTAAACGGATCCGCACCTGGTGCAGCAGGAACGAGCGGCGGGTGTGGTGTTGGGCTCACGCTCGCCGTTGCTCCAGCGCCGCCGCATGCGGCAACCAGGAGCAGTGCGAAGCCGAGCAGTGCGAAGATCTTCAACGTGTGGCGGCTCATCGGACCGGATCCAATCCGCCAGCGCTGAGTGGCGAGCAGCGCGCGATGCGCCTGGCCCCCATCCATGAACCTTTAAGTAGTCCGTACTTCAAGATCGCCTCCTCTGTATAGCGCGAGCAGCTCGGCTCGAAGCGGCAGCTCGACGGGAGCCAAAAGAACAACACGCGGTATCCCTTGATCAACAGCGTTCCAGCGATCGCTGGAAGATTGGCAACACGCCGCAGCGCGGTCATGCAGAGACCTCAACGAGTCGGGCGCGGCGCAGGCACTCGGTGAGCGCGGCGCGCAGCTCTGCGCTGGTCGCGGTGCTGGCTGCAGTGCGAACGCCGATCAGGATCTCTGCGCCAGGGCGCATTTGTGGTGCAAGCTCGCGCGCGATGCTCTTCAGTCGACGGCGGATGCGATTGCGCACCACGGCGTTCCCTACCTTGCGGCTCGTTGCGATGCCGAGTCGGAGTGACGCGGTGCCCTCTGTGACGGCGACGGTGCGATGGCGAACGCCGAGCAGCGGCGTGGTAACGCCGGGTGCGGCGCTTAGCGCGGCGAAGTCAGAGGGTGTGCGCAACATGTCGATGCGCCTGGGGCGCGTACGCGCCGCCTTGATCAGACGGTGAGGCGCTTGCGACCACGTGCGCGGCGTCGGGCAAGAACCCGGCGGCCGGACGTTGTCGACATGCGCTTACGGAATCCGTGCTCGCGGAACCGCTGGCGCTTCTTCGGCTGATACGTTCGCTTCATTGGTATCGCTCCGATCCAGTGGTCTCAAGTGCCACGGTTGCCTTCGTCGGCGGTGGCCCCCAAGGGGTTCTTCCTAGTTTTCACTCAGGCCGCGAGGAGGGCGGTTCTGAGAGGGGAAGTATCGTTCCTCGCAGGCGGCGGTGTCAATTGCTGCCCCTGTAACGGGGATTTCGCCAGATACCCCTAGGGGGTATCCAAAATCGGGGTGCGCCTGGGGTTGCAGGAAGCGCCGTGGGTGCTATTCTCCGCCTCCCCACAAAGGGCCTGATCGACATCACACCGTCGGTTGGTCTCTCTCGCGGGGCTGTGGGAGGGGCTGGCGTAAGCCGGTCAGCACAGACTCAATCTTGCACCAGGGTGGTACCGCCGACTCCTCGGCGACTCGCCCTTCTGCCGCGATGCTGGTGGCGTACACCAGCGGGACAAAGGGGGCGCTGCGGAATGGATCAACGACAGGTCTGGCGCGCGGTCCTCGGAGAGCTGGAGATCAGCCTCTCGACGGCCACCTTCGAGACCTGGTTCCGTCGCACAGCACTCCTTCGTGTCGACGAGTCAACTGCCACCTTTGCTGTCGGCGTTCAGTCCGGATTCGCAAAAGATTGGGTTGATGAGCGCTATCGCTCCCTGATCGCACAAACGTTGGCGAAGGTTGTTGGCTACAGCGTGACGCTTTCAGTAGAGGTGGTGAGCGACGCTGAGCTCGACGCGCACGGCGCACTCGCCGCGAAGGGGAAGGGGGTCGCCTCTGCCGACACGGCACCGCGTGTCACCGCACCACAAGAGAGTGTGCGCATCATCGATCGTGATGTGCCAACGCGTGCAACGAACTTGAATCCTCGCTACACATTCGCGGCGTATGTTGTTGGCGCAGCAAACCGTCTCGCACACGCAGCATCGCTCTCTGTATCCGAACGACCTGGTGGTGCATACAATCCGCTCTTCTTGTACGGCGGCACCGGCCTCGGCAAGACACACCTGTTGCACGCCATTGGCAACGCTGTTGCTGAGCGCTCACCGAAGCGCCAGGTGCTCTACATCACAGGCGAAGCGTTCACGAATGAGTTCATCACCAGCATTCAGCAGGGTGGCGCAGAGGCATTCCGTTCGCGCTTCCGCAAGATCGATGTGCTGCTCATTGATGACATTCAATTCCTCGCCGATAAGGAGCGCACGCAGGAAGAGTTCTTCCACACCTTCAACGCGCTGCACTCCGCCGGGAAGCAGATTGTGTTGACGTCGGATCGCACACCGAAAGAGATCTCGTTGCTCGAGGAGCGCCTTCGCTCGCGATTTGAGTGGGGTCTCATCGCCGACATCTCGTCGCCAGATCTTGAGACGCGCATTGCAATCTTGCGCGCCAAGGCGGAAGAGAGTGGCGTCATCGTTGCAAACGATGTTGTTGAACAGGTTGCGCGCCGCGTGCAGAGCAACGTGCGCGAGCTTGAAGGCGCACTGACGCGACTTGTCGCTGTTGGCCGACTCAGCGGCATGCCGGTCACGATGGAGCTCGCAGCGCGCGTACTGAACGAGGCTGTCTATCCAAACCCGAAGCGCATCCTTGAGCCAGAGCAGGTGGTCGCCACCGTTGCCGAGCACTTCAGCCTGACGGTTGAGCAGCTCCGTGGACCGAAGCGTGACCGGGAGATTGTGACCCCACGGCAGATCGCGGCGTACCTCTCCCGCGAGGAGACCGACGCCTCGCTCGTTCGCATTGGGGCCGCCTTGGGCGGTCGCGACCACTCGACCATCATTCACGCCTGCACCAAGATCGAACGGGAGATGGGCTACGACGGCGAGCTGCGCCGAGAGGTTGCCTTGCTACGCGAAGCCCTTCTTCGCCTCGGCCAAGGGGTTGCCGCCCGCCCGTAGCCCCCACCACAGGTGTGGAAATCTCGTGGATAAAGCCCCTCTAGGTGTGGTTTTGTGGGGGTTTTTCTGGGAGGGTGTGAAGAGAGGTGTGGGTAACCCGGTGTGGTTCTCCGCAAGGTCTCCCCAGCCTAAGGGGTGCCTCAGGGGGCCGGGTGAGGGTTCTCCACGCGGAGAAGGGCCCTTCCCACGGCCCGTTTGTGCGAAGGTGAGCACGGCTCTCCACGCCGCCCACAGTACTAATACGGTGATGACGAGTTAAAACAACTAAGACACTATTACCCTAGAGAGGGAACCTATATGTGGAGGAACCGATGAAGCTCTCAGCAATCCAGGAGCACCTAGCCCGCGGACTCGCCATCGTTGGTCATGCCGTGGCGACCCGCAACACCCTGCCAATCCTGTCGAACGTCTACCTCGGCACCGAGGATGGCGGGCTTCGCCTTGTCGCCACAAACCTCGACATTGCGATCACCCACTGGGTTCCAGCGAAGGTTGAAGAGAAGGGCTCCACCACCATCCCGGCCCGGCTGCTCGCCGATGTGGTGAACGGCCTACCGAACGAGAAGATCGACCTCTCACTCCTTGCTGACGGGCGCGCGCAGATCAAGTGCGGCCGGAACGCCTCACACCTTCGCGCCACACCCGCCGACGACTACCCACCGGTGGGCGCCGCCAGCGAGCGACCAACAGCGCGCATCACCCAGAAGGCGCTGAAGGCCGCACTTGAGTCGACCGTCTTCGCCGCCGCTGGTGACGAGGCGCGACCGATCCTCACCGGCGTGCTGACAAAGTTCACCGGCGAGAAGGCGACATTCGCTGCCGCCGACAACTATCGCATCGCCGTTGCTGGTGCACCGCTCGCAGAGGCGGCCTCAGAGACAAGCCTGATCGTGCCCGCTCGGTCATATGCAGAGCTGTTGCGCCTCCTCTCCGATGTTGAAGATCTTGTTGAGATCACATTCACCCCAACGAAGAACCAGCTGCAATTCAAGCTCGGCGACACCATGTTGGTGAGCCGTCTGATCGAGGGGCAGTTCCCAAACTTCCAGCAGGTTGTTCCAACAAGCCACACCACTAAGGTGACGCTTGACCGAGACAGCTTCCTCTCAGCGGTAAAACTGGCGCAGGTTGTTGCCGACGCATCAGCGCACATCGTGCGCTTTGCAATCTCCACCACCGGTGGCGGCGCTATCGACATCACCGCAGCGGCGGATGTTGGTGACCACGCGGCACACATCGAGGCGAAGGTTGAGGGCGAGGGGACAACGATCGCATTCAACGCGAAGTATCTTGTTGATGTGCTCTCACGCGTTGAGGCCGATCAATTCTCACTCGAGCTCACCGGCCCTGTCGCACCTGGGTTGCTTCGCCCGCTTGACGGTCGCGACTACCTGCACGTTGTGATGCCGGTGCGCACGCCCTCCTGACCCGCACCGCTCGCAAAGGCGCGGCGCAGCAATGATTGAGAGCGTGCGACTTCACCAGGTGCGAAGCTGGGCCGACGGCAGCGTTGCGCTAACGCCGGGGACACACATCTTTTGGGGTGAGAACGGCGCAGGGAAGACCACCATCCTTGAGGCGTGCATCATTGCCGCGACCGGGCGCTCGCACCGCGCAGGTGCGCTGCGCGAAGTGATCGCCGGCGACGGTGACCAGGCGGCCATCACAGTCACGGTGCGCGATGAAGGCGCCAACCCCACCGACACACTTGCGCAATCAACGCTCGGCGTGGAGATCTCGCGCGCGGGGCGAGCGAAACACCTACTGAACGGAATCCCGCGCACCACAGCGGCCCTAAGGGAGCGGCTGCGCGTTGCGGCATTTGTTCCTGAAGAGACCGGCCTGGTTGTTGGCGCGCCAGCCGTGCGCCGCGGACTACTCGACCGCGTCGCGTCGCAGTGGCAGCGCGGATACGAGGCAACCCTGACACGCTACGAACGTGCGCTCCACCAGCGCAACCGCCTGCTCAAAGATGCGCTTGAGGCCGACGGCGCCGCACGCCGCGCCATCGCGAGCGAGATGCGCCCATGGACCGAGATGCTGATCACTACCGGGTCAGAGGTGGTGGCCGGCCGCCTCGCCCTCCTTGCAGCGCTCACCCCAGTTCTCTCGGCAACGCACCGTGAGGTTGCGCCAAGCGAAGCCGAACTTGAAACGCACTACCTTTCGCGCGAGGGGTACCGCCCCGACGAATCCGCGAGCGAATGCGCGACGCGCCTTGCGGAGACGTTTGACCAGACCGCCGAGACAGAGGGCTATCAGGGATACACACTGGTCGGCCCACACCGCGACGACATGGCCTTCCACGTTGGCGGGAGCGACATCGCCCCAACAGCGTCACGCGGGCAGCAGCGCAGCCTCCTTCTCGCGCTCCTCTTCGCTGAGATCAAGCTGCTCACCGACGAGCACGGCCACCCGCCGGTCCTCTTACTCGACGACGCGTTCTCCGAACTTGACCCGCAACGCCGCGAACACCTGGTGGCGCGCATCGCCGCGCTACCGCAGAGCATCATTACGGCGACCGCACTCGAAGACTTAGCCCCCAGCCTCGTGGCGCAGGCGACCTCGCGCGAGATCCAGCGGGGCCCACAGGGCAGCAGCGTGACAGCGTGAGCACGAAACGCACGCGAAAGGGGCGGCCAGAGGGGCTCGCCGGGCTGCTCCCTGAAGCGGCGCGCGCCCTCGGCTTTGAAGAGGAGCTTCGGTTCGCGCGAACGATGGGCGTCTTCGGTGATCTCCTGCGCGAAGTGGCGCCACACCTCGCCCCCGTCAGCCACCTTGTTGCTATCGAGCGCGGCCGACTCATTGTTGAAGCACGGAACCCCGTGGCGGCGCAGGAGCTACACCTTCGCGGCGCAGAGCTCGCCCGCGCCTTTAGCGAGCGACCCGGCGGCGAACGCTCGATTGGCCTAACGGTACGGATCGCGATCTCAGGCAGCGAGCAAGACTGAGCGTATTCTCAACACATGGACCAGACCGAACAGACCATTCACCCCGCAGTGCTAACCGCTGCCGAGCCAGCGTTTGGTCCAGGCTGGCTCCTGCTCGCACGTACGCCGAAGGGGCCGTCTGAGGAGCGCGTACTCGGCACACGCGCCGTACTCATCTCGCTCGTCGGTGCGACAACGGCGCAGCTCCAAAAAGCCGCCAACGAAACACTTGACCTCTTTGACAGAGACGCGTCGGCCAGTCCCGCGGAGCGAGCGCGTCGTGCGCTCACCGCTGCACAGAAGCGACTCGGCGAGAGCGTTGCAGTTGGGCTCGTTGCGCTATCGCGCGAAGAGGTCCTTGTAGCACGCACCAGCGGCGTGGCGATTGCCGCACGCCGAACTACAGAGGGTCGCATGTCAACAATCATGTTGCCCGACGAGGCGCCTGGTGCATCGTCACGCACGCTCGAGCGCGGCGGGATCTCAGCGACACGGCTCTCGATGTCCCCAAAAGATCGCGTCGCGCTGGCGATCACGTCGGAGGATGCGAAACGCGCAGTCAAAGCACACACACCTGTGAGCGGCGTACTTGCACCACTCGCCTACCCAGCGGTGCTTCTTGAGGTGCTGCTACCGGTGCGAAAGGCTGTTCAGTGGGCGGCGCCAGACTCCGACACGCTGATCAACGTTCCGACCGATCCAGTAGCAGTCGCAAAGATCAACGCGCGCACACGCTGGGAGGAGGGAAACCTTGAGCGCGAGGCGCGCATCGCCGCTGCAAAACCAGTGGCGCCAAAGGCCGATCCGAATCGGCCAGACGCGCAGACACGGCCGTATGAACCAATTGACACCGCAGCACAGGCGGTGTTTGATGCGCGACGCCCAAGCACACGAAGCGGGACGGAGGCACGTGCGCGAGGGAAGGCTCAACCGCCACCGGCGCGCGACCAGCGCACAAGCGATGCAGTGCGAGCGGCGCAAGAGACTGCGCGCGCGGAGGCGCGACTGCGCGCAGAGCATCGCAGCGCAGCAGAGCCACGAGTTGAGCGATCGTGGCGAGAGCGCGCCGCAACGTCAACGTCGTTCTGGCAGCGCGCCGCTGCGCGCATCGCAAACGAGATTGAGCGCCGAGCACCATGGCTAACAGTCACCCCAGCTGAGCCAACGCTCCGCGCAGCGACGGGGAGCGACGAGCAGGCAGAGCACGAAGTTCAGCGCACACGTCGACGCCGCTCAGCCGCAATCCTTCTCGCCGCGGTGTTGGTCGCCGGGGTCGGCGGCGCAACTGCACTCGTGCTAAACGGATCAACTCCGGAGCTGGACGCTGCGGCGAAGGCCCGCGAGGCCCTACGAAGTGCGGAGATCGGTATCGGTGAAGCGCTTGATCCCCAGACCAACCTTCTTGTGAACGACCCAGCGCGCGCGAAGAGCCTCCTGCTCACCGCCGTTGCCAACCTGAATCTTGCAGAGACTGGAGGCGGCCCGCTCGCCCGAATCACGACGCTACGAACAGAGGCGACAGAGACGCTCAATAAGATTTTCCTGGTGAACAACACGGCCCCGATCGAGCTCTTCGACTTTGAGGCGGCGGGCGCAACAGTTGAGATCCAGGCGATCGTCCAGGGGCCAGACGGTCTGCCGTATGTCATCGACAAGGTGACGGGCGCGGTATACCGAATTGATGCCGAGCGCGGCCGTGCAACCGTTGTGTACCAGCCAGGGTTTGACCTCTACGGCACGCGCACGGGGCGCGCACTACTCATCACCGCTTCTGGGCCCGACCTCGTGGTGTTTGATGCCTCCTCCAACCTCTGGCGCTGGCGCCCCTCCGACGGAGCCGGCAAGGGGACGCTGGTCAAGCTTCGCGTCCGCGACGGCGAGCTGTGGGGGAGCGACGTCAAGGCGATTGTCGGATTCGCAGCCGACCCAGGGACTGGGCTCTACCGCCTCTATGTCGTTGACCCCTCAGCGCGTCAGATCTTGCGGTACCAGCCAGCCCCCGACGGCACGGGCTACCCCGCCGCCCCAACGGCGTATCTGATCAACCCGATGTCGCTGGGCACCATGACGGGCATCGCGATCGACGGTGATGTCTATATGACGAGCGGCGGTGCGCTGCGCCGCTACTCAGGCGGTGCGCCAGACGAGTGGACCCCAGCAGAGATTGGCGACGAGCTACTGCGGCCCCTGCTTACCCCAACGGTCGTGATGTCCGCGGGGGCGAGCAGAACAGGGATCATCTACGTCTGGGATAGCAGCGCACGCCGAGTGATCGCGTACAGCAAGGCGTCGTCCGGCGCCATGCTCGCGCAGTACGTCATTAGTGATCAAGCCGACCAAATCGGTGAGATTCTCGGCGGATACATCCTCCCCGCATCTGATGGCGGGGCACCAACGTTTGTCTGGGCTGAGGCGGGACGCGTTCGTAGCGCCGTCCTTGGGAAACCGATTGAACAAGAGCCAGGGGCGAGCGTTGGCCCAACTCCTGATCCTGTTATCGAGACCCCGATTCCTACGCCGTAAGCGTGCGATCATAGAGCGATGGAACTACGACGCGCGGTGGTTGAGGGGGTGCGCATCCAGATGATCTCTGGGACGCACGTGCTACTCCTACGCGACGCCGAAGAGGCGCGCTACCTGCCGATTCCGATTGGGCCCAACGAGGCCAGCGCCATCGCCTATCACCTTCAGGGGATCACACCAGAACGACCTCTCACGCATGACACAGCCCTACGCGCCATTCGCGCCCTAGGGGCGACACTGCGCGAGGTGCGCATCATTGAAGTCCGTGAAGAGACGTTCCGCGCGCGGATGGTGATGGTTGCCCCAAGCGGCGAAGAGGCTGAGCTCGATGCACGGCCGAGTGATGCAGTCGCACTCGCGCTACGTGCCGAGGCTCCAATCTTTATCTCAGCAGAATTGCTTTCAGCGGAAGGGATCGTTCCGGAGGCCGCTGAAGAGGAGCGACTCTCGCTCTTCCGTGACTTCGTTAACTCGCTCGACGGCGAGGAGCCACCGGCAGCGCGCTAGCGCTCATCGTTCAACAGCGCGCGACCTCGCGAGAGCGTTCGAGCGCGGCTCACCCAGAGCCCAATGCGTAGCGACCAGAAGTCGCGCACAGCTCGCGTAATAACCGAGAGGCGCGCCCCCGTAGGTGAGCCAGCGGTACGCGGATAGTGCGGCACGCCGACCTCAAGGATGTTCACGCCAGCGAGTCGCAAACGAATCAGTAGCTCTGCAGAGAAGAAGGCGCCGTCAGAGTGCACGATGATTCCACGCAGTGCATCGCGATGGAATAGTTTTGCAGCGCAGTCAACGTCGCGGACACGAAGTCCGAACCAGATGCGATTGGCAATGCGATACAGGGTGGCGTAGATGAGACGCAGTGGCGGATCAGCACGCTGCACGCGATACCCAATGACAACCGGCGAGCGTGTCGCCTCGGCACACTCGACAAGGCGCGCAAGGTCAGCGACACGGAACTGGCGGTCGCCGTCGGTGTAGGCAAGGTGCTCATACCGTGCCGCCGCAAAACCCGAACGAAGCGCGCCGCCGTACCCGCGGTTTACCTCGTGGCGCACCAGGCGAACGGCTCCGCCGTGCCGCTGCACTAGGCGCTCGGCCACGCCGGCAGTGTCATCACGCGAACCGTCGTCAACGAGAATGACCTCATAGGTCGTGGCGAGGGTGGGGAGCGCTGCGAGCGCATCGGCGACGAGCGCCTCAAGGTTCTCAGCCTCGTTGTGGCAGGGGAAGAAGAGCGAGAGCTCTTGCAGTGGCACCTTCCACAACCCCCTTCACGGCTACACTCGGCAGATGATTTCTCAGACGGCCCGTCGACCAACCGAGCAGGTCAGCCTCCGCACAATTGCGCTAATCGCTGCGCTCGGGATTCTCTTGCGGGTGATCATCGCATACGTGGCACTCCCTCCAGACGCAGGCTTTGCTTCTGATCTCAACGCATTCCGAGCGTGGGCGTCTGAGCTGGGGACCCGTGGACCGTGGGGTTTCTATGCACGCGGAATCTTTGTCGACTACCTCCCCGGCTACATGTGGGTCCTCTGGGCGCTCGGCTCGGTTAGCGCACTCATCACTGGCAGCACCGACCCGGGGGCGCTCGTAAAGCTCCCTGCGATCCTCGCCGACGGCCTGCTGGTACTCGCAACAGTGCGGCTCGCCGCCGACCTCGGTGCACCACGACGCGGCCAGCTTGCCGCCGCTATCGCCATGGCCGTTGGCCCAATGATCTGGCTCGATTCAGCCGTGTGGGGACAGGTTGACTCCATTGGAACCGCCGCCCTCCTCTATTCACTCTCCGCGCTGATCCGCGGCAAGACCGTTCGCGGCGCGATCCTCGCCGCGCTCGCCGCGGTGCTCAAGCCGCAGTTCGGCATCCTGATCCCCATCGTTGGCGTCCTCGCCTTTGTGCGAGCGCGCTCGGCGCGTGACCCATGGGCCTTCGTCGTAGCGGGCCTCGCTGGCGCCGCCACCATTGCCCTCGCCGCCCTGCCGTTCGGGCTCACGCTTCCTGACGTGCTGGCCAAGATCGCAGAGGCGGCGGGCACCTACCCGCACCTCTCGGTAAATGCCTGGAACCCTTGGGCGCTCATCACGGTCGGTGGGCGAGCGGTCGTTGATGCGAGCGGGTGGGCGTCCGACATCGACCCACTCCCCCTGATCGGCATTCCGGGAGTCGCAATCGGCAGTGCGGCGATCGCCGCCGCCGTACTCGTTGCGATGCGCTACGTGCGACGCGATACGGCGATCCGTACCGTTACCGCTGTCGCCATCCTCGCTATCGCCTTCTTCGTTCTGCCAACGCGCGTGCACGAGCGCTACCTCTTCCCGGCGATTCCGCTCACGATTGCACTCGCCGCAGCACGGCCCGCCTGGCGCTGGATTGCTGTCGCAACCTCCGTCGCCTTCTTTATGAACAGCTGGGGCGTGCTCACCATCTCGTACTTCCAGAACCCAGGCTTACCAAACCTTGGCGTTTTCACCGATGCACTCCACACACCGATTGCGGTGACGGCTACCGCGATCGCAATCACCGCAACGCTGTTCGCAGCCATCTGGTTAGCGTGGAGCACCGAAAGACGCACAACGGGTGCGCGGCTAGCAGCCACGCAACGGAAACAGGTTGACGCTGTACCACGACGGGCGGTGATCGCAAAGCCGGAGCCCCGCCGAATCCTGACACGGATTGACCTCTGGCTCTTGATCCTGGTGACAGTGAGCACCCTGTCTCTGAGAGGCTGGCGCGTTGGCGAGCCGACACACTTCCAATTTGATGAGGTCTATCACGTGCGAACCGCGACAGAGTTCATGCAAGACTGGAAGTACGGCGAGCCGCATGCGATCTATGAGTACACACACCCGCATCTCGCCAAGTACCTCATTGCACTCGGTCTCGAAACGTTTGGCGCACCTCGTGTCGATGCGCAAACAACATACCCAACAAGGATCGGCACAATTGCCGTTCGGCCAGAGGATGCACTAAGCCCCGGCAGAATTTGGATCGCAGGGCCAGAAGAGATCAGCGTGATTGATGCATCAACGCGCGCAGTCCTTGGCGCACTTCCACTACGCAGCGTTTCGCAACTGCTCGCCGCCCATGACGGCTCCCTCTGGGGCGCTACCGAAACCGGCACAATCTTTTCGGTCGACCGCGCCACCGCCGATCAGGGCGGCGCAAGCGGCCTGCGCACGTGGGCATCAACTGGCGGTGCCATCCTGGGCATTGCGCCACTTACTGATGGCGGTGTTGCCCTTGTGCAACGCGATCAGGTGCTGATCATGCGCGATGGAGTTGTCGTGGCAAGCGCACCACTTGTGCGCGGGACGTCGGTACTCGCGCTCACGGTAGATGATGAGGAGCGAATCTTTGTGACGAGCGCTAGCGGGCTGACGAGCTACGCGGCACGTGACCTGTCGAACATGCGATCCTCACCCATTGAGGGTGGCGCAGTTGCCGTTGCAGCCGTTGACTGGTTTGACTCGCTGCGACTCTACGTAGCGGGTCGCGATGGCGTACGGGTGTACAGCGCAAAGAGCGAGAGCACGACGCTCATCTCGCAGATCACGATCCCAGGCGCCACGGCGATCGTGCCCAATGATGCAAGCCGCATGGTGCACGTGGTGGCACCTGGGCCCGATGGCGCCGGCGCATCGCTGTGGACGGTTGAGCCGAATGGCAACGCCCGATTTGCCGACGTTGCCGTGGGCGCTGATGCACTCACGCTTGGCGTGAGCGGCGCAGCCCTTGATGCCTCAGACGAGCGCGCCGATGGCGGCAACGGCGAGCTACTTATTGCGGCGCCATCTGGTGCCATGACACAGGTGAGCGTGGGCGACCTCGCCGCTGGCTGGCGCTGGCCCGGGGTGATTGCCGGCGCACTCGCCGCAGCCCTCCTAGTTCTCTTGGCGCGGCTCCTGACGGAGCGCCGCGACGTCGCCGCCCTCGTCGGCGTACTCGCCCTGCTCGACGGGGCCGGGTTCGTGCAGAGCCGCATCGGCATGAATGACGTCTACCTCATGGCCCTCCTGCTTGGCGGCGCGGTCGCCTTCGTGGCATGGCTGCAGGGTCGCGCGCGAGGCGCCCTCTCTGGGGGGCTCCTCCTCGTCGTGGCCGGACTTCTGCTCGGCGGAGCGCTCGCAAGCAAATGGGTCGCCCTCTACGGCATCTTCGGTCTCGGCATCATCTGGCTCGCGCGAACAGCGCCAGGGCGCCTACTGGTCGCGGGCGGGCTCGCCCTACTCGGCGCCGTGCTTCTCCCGCCAGCGCTCGCGGTCGCCGACGGCTCCACCCGCACCCCAAATCTGCCATTTGCCGCCGTGCTGGTACTACTCCTTGCGGCGACAGGCGTGGCCATCCATCGCGCCGGTGGCATCTCGCGGCGCGAAGCAACCCCACGCTCACTTCTCGGACTCCTCTCGCTCCCAGGTGAAGCGACACTCGTCCTCTTTACGCTTGCCGCACTCCCGCTCGGCGTCTACATCGCGAGCTACTTGCCGTGGGCGGCGCTCGGCAATCAGTTGATTACCGGTTGGCCGATCGGCAACAGCGGACAGACGCTGACCGATCTCACGGCGTCGATGTATCGCTATCACGACACGCTGCGCGCCGCGCATGCCGCGAGCTCACCATGGTGGGCGTGGCCGCTCGACTTGAAGCCTGTCTGGCTCTTCCAGTCGAGCTTCACCGCGGGCGGCAGCTCATGGACCGCCGCGGTGTACGACGGCGGCAACGTGCTCTCTCGCGCCCTCAGCGTCGGCGGTGCGCTCTGGCTTCTAGCAGAGGCGTGGCGCCGACGAAGCTGGGGCCTCGCATCGGTACTCGTTCTCGGCCTTGCGCTCTGGCTACCGTGGGCGCGCATCGATCGCGTCGCATTCCAATATCACTACTACCCAACTTCACAGATCGCCCTGATCGGCCTCGCACTTCTCTTAGCTGATCTTCGCGCCGGATCACAGCGTGCTGCGCAGATCGTGCGCATCGGTGGCGCATGCGCGGTGCTCGCTGCGCCAGTGCTTTGGATGGCTACCGGCGCGCTCTGCGCGCTCGCAGGAGTGACAAGCGTCTACCCAGAAAGCCAGGTCTGCCTCTCGGGTGGGTTCGGTACACCGGGACCACTCGTTGGTGCGATCGCGCTTGTTCCTGCAACGGTGGCCGCATGGTCAATTCTCGGGGCGAATGATTTGCGTCGCATCTTTACGATCACCATCAGCAGCATCGCTGCAGTTGCACTTCTCTGGTATCCGAACTGGTCAGCGCTGCCACTCCCAACCGGCGTTCATAACTGGTACCAGGGCGTACTGCCAACATGGGCCTGGCCGTTCCAATTCGGCGTTACCCTTGAAAGTTCCGCCGAGGCCGCGCTTGTCAGTAGCGCGACGCTCGTCGTTGGCGTGCTACTCCTCTGCGCCGCCGCCGCTGGTGCCTATGGTGCGAGCCGACTCAGTCACGCTGCTCGCAGAAAGCTCGACGAGGATCGCGCGTAGCGGCAACTCTCGTGCAGCGATGCTGTAGGGCGTTAGCCGCTCAAGATGCAGCGACTCACCAGCGGCAAGCTGTACGAGCGTTTCAAGTACGGTGACCCATCCGCCACCCTCAATCACCACGAGCACAACATCACCAGCGCTGCGTAGTGGGCCGTAGGTGCCGCCAGGTGTCACTGTGAACTCGGTGATCTGTGCGATGTCGTTTGAGAAGATGGCGCTACTGAGAACACCGTTGGATCCTGCAGCGCGGTCGGCACGTCGATGACCGGGACCGAACTGGCGAATGTTCATGCTCTCCCGCAGTGCGCAGCCGCGCACACCAAAGGGTTATCCGCGACGATTCGCTGGGCGAATGGTTGCCTCAACGCCGTCGGCAACCTGGCGTCGCGTGCGCAAGAGTGCGGCATGCTGCGCTTCAGCAGCGAGGAGTGGCGGGAAGCGCTTCGTGACGGTGTCGCGCAGGGCGAGGAGCCCAACAAGCGTGGTGGCAATGGGGAAAATGCCGTACCACTGGAATGCGGCGTAGACCAGATTCATGCCGAAGGTGCCGAGGCTGATCCAGAGGATGTACTCCCACTCGTCGCCGACCACCCCTCGCCCACGAGCGCCGCGGGTCGCGAAGGAGTAGACCAGGATCGTTGCGAGGAAGAGCACCAGGTTTGCAATCCAGAACGGCGTGTAGAACCGAAACATCTTGTCCTCACTCGCTAGGTTTCGGTTCACCCAGCACAACAGCGTGCGGGTTTGTGTGAGCGAGTATGCCACCATCAGCAGCATGCGCGTCCTTCTGCTGATCTCCCCCGAGAGCCCCGCCCTCGCAGGGCTGACGCCCATCCTCGCGACCCTTATCGCCCGTGGGGCCACGGTGGAAGCCGGTCCCGCCGCCACACACCTTCGAGCGGATGAGATCCAGGTGACCGAACATGCCGATGCCGCGACCCTCGATCAGGCGGCGGCGAGCCTTACCAGCGCCGACCTCCTGATCGCCCCAGCAGGGGCCGAGGCCCCACCCGCCGCAATCGTCGCCATTACACGAGCACTCCTCGCCGCCGAGGAGGGGCCGATCATCGTTGTTGACCCAACTGCGATCGGCGACCTCCTCTCCGACATGGGATCCACTGGCAACTTGACCGCACTGCGGAGCGAACTCCGGCGTTCGGCGGCCCTCGTCATTGCGGCCCATGTTGCGCCGCTGGTTCGCGACAGCGAGAGCGCCATGCCAGCTCGTGACGTAATTGTGCTTGAGCGCATTCGTACATTTGGCCACGGCGAGAATCAGCACCAGGCCGCCGCGGCGTACCGGCGCGTACACACCGCAGATGCGGGGATCATGGGCGCTCGAGTGCTGCAGGGGCAAGAGCCCAGCCTCAACGACCTACTCGACCTCGACGCTGGTTCGCGACTTGTTGCCGACCTACCAACGCCGAGCGTCGCGCTCATTCGACACACAGATCCGATCGGCGTCGCAACCGCCGAGACGGCGCTCGGTGCACTCACGCGCGCGATTGAGACAGATGCAGCGGCAAGCTCCGGCTCAATCGTTGTCCTCAACGTTCCAATTGATCGTGCCGTTGCCGCGGTGATCGCATCGGGAACATTTGAATCGGTGCTCGCGCCAGCACTTGCAGATGATGGCGCTGCGGAGGCGCTGCGCACGCGACCAGAACTGAGCGTCGTCATTGACCCCTCTCATCGCGCAACAGAGTTTGACATGATTGGCGTCAGCGGCGCGGTACTCTTACAAACAGCCGACACCGGAAACATTGAGCGTTCGCAACTTCGTGTTGTCACCGAACGCCGCCCAACACTTGACGAGCTCACCGACCTACTCTTCTCGTGGCGCATCGTTCGACACATTCGGTCGAACGCCATCGTAGTAGCGCGCGGTGCTGCAACACTCGGTATTGGAGCCGCTCAAGTGAATCGTCGTGTTGCCGTTGACATTGCGCTCAACCAAGCGGGAGAGCGCGCACGTGGTGCAGTGATGGCCAGTGATGCGTACTTCCCATTTGCAGAGGGGATCGCTGCCGCAGCAGCAGCGGGCGTTACCGCAATTGTTCAGCCGGGCGGCTCACGTCGCGATGCAGCGGCAATCGAGATCGCCGATCGTCACGGCATTGCGATGGTCTTCACCGGGCGGCGACACTACCGTCGCTAAGGCACTACACCCAGCGCAGCGCCGCCGGATCCCACGCGCCGACGCAGAGCGCAGCAGCCCCGCCTTCAAGGCGTCGCTGCACATCTCGCAGCTCGCGTGCAGTTCCTTGCCACCCCGGCGCCTTTAGCGTTGGAGAGATGTCGGCGAGTGGTGCCAAGACGAAGAGGCGTTCGGCAGCGGCTGGATGCGGAACGACCAGCGGCCGATCAGCATCAGCACCGTCGGACTCCGTGCCGTGCGGTCGCGGATGCACTACTGCGATGTTCTCCATCGCGATGATGTCAATGTCGAGACGGCGCGGGCCGAACCGCACCGTTGGTACGCGGCCGAAGAGTCGCTCTAGCTCCTTGACGCGCATAAGCACCTCAACTGCCGCCGCCGCCGGCTCTTCAGGAAGCGTCGCGCGCATTCGGAGCGCGGCGTTGAAGAACTCTGGTTGATCAACGAGGCCGACCGGAGTGGTGCGGTAGAGCGGCGAGACCTGCTCAAGGCTCCAGCCAGGAATGTGCGCGAGTGCGACGACCGCTTCAGCGAGCGTGGCGACAGGGTCGTCGAGGTTGGCCCCGATCCCTAGGTGTAGAACGAGTTCACGCATGTGCCCGACGGTAGCGCCGCGTAGGATCTACTGCATGGAAGAGGTAGAGCGTCTCATTCGCGAAGAGGTCCAACGCGAGGGCTCGATCAGCTTCGCGCGGTTTATGGGGCGCGCCCTTCTTGAGCCTGGGCTCGGCTACTACGCAACCGCCCAGCGTCGGGCTGGTCGCAGCGGTGACTTCATGACGGCGCCAGAGTTGCACCCCATCCTCGGTGCCGCCATCGCGCAACTTGCCGCCGCAACCTGGGAGCGCCTCGGCCGCCCAGCCACCTTCCGCTGGCGTGAGTACGGCGCTGGCGAGGGGACCCTCCTGCTGGCGGCACTCGACCACCTCGCCCGAGAGGGGCACCCCCTTCTCGACGCGCTGGAGGTCTCGGTGAGCGAGGCGAACCCATACCGCCTCGCCGATTTGACGGCCGCACTGGCGGCGCTCCCTGGCGGGGGGCCACCCCTCGTTGCGGCGGGGAGCCCCCCAGCCGCGGGGATCGTGGTTGCCAATGAGTTTGCCGACGCCCTCCCCTTCCACATAGTGGTCGGCCGCGCCGCTCCAGGCGGTTTCGCCGAGCGCCGCGTGTCGATTGACCCTGTAACAAATGTCCTCACCTGGGCTGAGGGGGCGCCCGATCCAGGGGTCGCCGAACGGCTCGCCCCACTCATGGCGAGCTGGCCGCCACTCGCCGAAGGGCAGCTCGCCGAGCTCTCGCCAGCAACGGCCGACTGGGCCCACGGGCTGAGCGGCGAACTCACCGAAGGGGTCGTTATCGTGCTCGATTACGGCCGCGAAGGGGCCATCCTGCGCGACGCCACCAGCCGCATGGCCGGCACCGCCCTCGCCTACCAGGGGCACCGAGCCACCGCGGACCTCCTCAGTGAGCCAGGGAGCCGCGACCTGACCGCCCATGTGGACCTCACCCTGCTGCGGGCGGCGGCGGTGGCCGGTGGGCTCCGCCACCTGACGAGCACGAACCAGGCCAAGTTCCTCGCAACGGCGGGGGTCGACGGCGAGGTTGCCCGAACGCGCACTGGACCAGCCGCAACCCTCGAAGGGGCGATCGCCCTGCGCTCCGCACTCGCCCAACTGATGGATCCGCGCCGCATGGGCGGATTTGCCGTGGAGGTGTTTGTGGCGGGGAGTTCTCCAGGGGCAAATGCGCTCGCCGACCCCGCATCGCCACTCCCCGGAACGGCGGCTCCGAATCGCCCCCTCGTCTAGAATCTGAGCGTAATCACCCGAGCCCCCGCTACGGGGTACGCGCCGGGTTGATGGATCGAACGGGGGAGTTTCATGACAGGACTCTGGTACGTCCTCGGTTTCGCAGTCGCAGGCGCCTCCTTCGTGTTCCTTACCATCGGCCTTGCCTGGCTCATCTCTCACCGCACACGCGGCAGCCGCGGCAAGCAGGTTCCCTACGAGTCCGGCATCGACACGTACGGCGACACCCACGGACGCTTCGGCCTCTCCTTCTATCTCTACGCACTCCTCTTCGTCGCCTTCGATGTTGAGATCGTCTTCATCTACATCTGGGCACTGAACTTCAAGGTGCTCTTGATGGACGGCCTGATCTCCATGGCGATCTTCATCGGCGTGTTGCTCGTTGGCCTCGCCTACGCGTGGCGCAAGGGGGTCCTCTCATGGCGATAACGCGCGACCCGAAGTTCAGCAACCTTCCTGAAGTGCAGCCAGACGGCAGCGTTCAGTCGCCAGCAACCGTTGGCAATACGTTGTGGAGCACCGACGACCCGCGCGCGTACGGCGGACTACCGCTCGAGGCACACCCGAACCTTGAGCTCGCGCGCTACGACGCAACCGGTGACGGTCGTGTTGATGATGCGCGATGGGGCGGTGCGCTCTCCGCCATTCCAACGAAGGCCGACGTTGTGCTCGACCTGATTCGCGCAAACAGCTTGTGGCCGCTACTCTCCGGTCTCGCATGCTGCGCTATTGAGATGATGTCAACTGCAACACCGAAGAACGACATTGATCGCTGGGGCATGTTCCCGTTCCGCGCGAGCCCACGTCAGGCTGACGTGTTGATCGTTGCCGGAACGCTTACCACCAAGATGGCCGAACCACTGATTCGTTTGTGGGAGCAGATGCCTGAACCGAAGTGGGTTGTTGCGATGGGCGACTGCACCTGCTCTGGCGGACGCTACAAGCGCAGCTACTCCGTAGTGCAAGGAATCGATCGCGTCATGCCCGTCGATGTGTACATCCCTGGTTGCCCACCGCGACCAGAGGGGCTGATCTACGGAATGATGAAGTTGCAGCAGTTGATCAAAGACCGACGCGGCCACTGGCCAGAGCGCGCGATTGGCCCAACTGTTCCGAAGGGGATCTAGGTGGATCGCCGTCTCGCTGCACTGCTCACCGAAAAATTCGGCGAGCGGCTGCTTACGCCAGTGCGTCAGCGATACGACGAGAGCGAGATTCGCGTTGCACTCGCCAATGCAACCGACACGCTGCGTACACTGCACGATGACCCTGCGCTGCGATTTGAAATGTTGATTGATCTGTGCGGCGTCGATACCGGCGAAGAGATGCAGGTTGTCTATCACCTCTCCTCGTCAACAAGCGGCGATTGGCTGCGCGTGATCGTTCCCGGACTTGATCGCACCGCGCCACGCATCGCATCGGCAACGTTCATGTGGCCAGGTGCTGAGTGGATGGAGCGCGAAGCCTACGACATGTTCGGCATCATCTTCGAAGGGAATCGCGATCTACGTCGCATCTACATGCCAGATGATTACCGCAGCTTCCCGCTACGCAAAGATTTCTATCTCGCCGATGACGCATCGCGTTCACCCGCCGCTGGCGTGCGCAACATGGAGCGCGCCGGAACCCCAGCCGACGCAACGGCAGCAACCGTGCTGCGCAAGAGCCCAGGCGTATAGCGATGACACAGCAGATGCGCCCATCGCTCGACGATCCACGCGTCGCGATTCCTGCGGATTCGACCTGGTACGAGCCGGCACCAATTCCGCAGACCGAACGACAGGCGGAGTTCCTTACGTTGCGCGAAGGCGAGATGTTCGTGAACATGGGGCCACAGCACCCATCAACACACGGCGTGCTGCGCGTGATCATCAAGGTGAACGGCGAGAAGGTCGTCGACCTCGATCCAGTGCTCGGCTATTTGCACCGCGGCGTAGAGAAGCTCTGCGAGAACGCCGACTACCACCAGGCAATCTGCTACACCGACCCACTCGAATACGTCGCATCACTCTTCTGCGAAGCGGCACCGGTCGCTGCGTTTGAGAAGCTGATGGATGTTGATGTTCCGCGCCGCGCACAATACATCCGCGTGCTGACGATGGAGCTCAACCGCATCGCGAGCCACACCCTCTTCCAGGGCTGGATGGCACTCGACCTCGGCGGCATCACCCCGATCCTCTGGGCGTTCATCGAACGCGACGAGATCGTCGACATGCTCGCCGCTCTCACCGGCCAGAAGCTCCTCTACAACTACTACCGAATCGGTGGCGTGAACGGCGACTTGAACCACGAGTTCATGAGCCGCCTCGGCACCTGGATGAGCCGCGCCGCCGCCCAGATCGACTCCAACCTGGCCCTGATCAACGAGAACGAGATCTTCGTGCGCCGCACGCGCGGCCTCGGGGTTCTCGATGCAAAGACAGCCCTCAAGATGGGCGTCACTGGTCCAAACCTGCGCGCGAGCGGCGTCCCCTACGACCTGCGCCGCGACCGCCCATATCTCGTTTACCCAGAGCTCGAGTTCGACGTGCCGACCCGCGACGAGGGCGATTCGCTTGCCCGTTACCTGGTGCGCATGGATGAGATCAAGCAGTCGATCCGCATCATTGACCAGGTCCTTCACGAGATGCCCGATGGTCCAGTGATGGCGAAGCTGCCGCGCCTGCTTCGCCCGCGACCGGGTCGCGCGTTTGGCGCTGTTGAAGGTCCACGCGGCGTGTACGGCACCTACGCAATTAGCGACGGCACCGATCAGCCATTCCGCATGCGCATTCACGACCCGTCATTTGTGCACCTGCAACTTGTTGGGCCACTCACCAAGGGAAATCTCATCGCCGACACGATGGCCGTGATGGCAAGCCTCGACCCAGTCATGGGCGGAGTCGACAAGTGAGCGGCGCATCGATGGCCTGGAACCGCCTGACGCCAGCCGGCCGCGCACTCGCGGTGCTGCTCCCCGTGCTCGCAATTGGTGGCGGGCTGACGACCGTACTACTCGCCACATTTGGCGGCGCCATCGCCGCAACGATCGGCGCGAACCTGCCGATCGTGCGCTTCCTGGTCGCTGCGGTTGTCACCTTCTTGATTTCGGTTCCAGTCGCATTCCTCTTGATCTATATGGAGATGAAGATCATTGCGCTCATGAACTTGCGCATCGGACCTGATCGCATCGGCCCAGCTGGCGCGGTGATGAGCGTGGTGCACGGTCTCAAGGTGCTGATGAAGGAGGACTACACGCCACCGAGCGTTGACGTTCCAGTCTTCACGCTGGCACCAGTGGTTGTCTATCTGGCAAGCTTCATGACGCTACTCGTGATTCCGTTTGCGCCAGAGCTCACGAGCATGGGCTTTGAGCTCGGACTCCTCTACTTTTTTGCGATCGGCGGACTCAGCGTCGTTGGCCTCATGATGGCCGGCTGGTCGTCGTTCAATAAGTACTCACTGCTCGGCGGCATTCGTGCCGCAGCACAAGCGATCAGCTACGAGATTCCGCTGACACTCTCCGTCGTGGGTATCGTGATCCTGACCGGCACACTTTCGCTGCCAAAGATCGTTGCCGCGCAAGACGGCTCGTTCCTCGATTGGTTCATCTTCCGCCAGCCACTTGCGGCGATCATCTTCTTTATCGCAATCACCGCTGAAGCAAACCGCACCCCATTTGACAACGCCGAGGCCGACCAAGAGATCGTCGCCGGATTCGCCACCGAGTATTCCGGCATGCGCTTCGGATTCTTCTTCTTCGCAGAATATGTGAACGTCTTCGTCGTCTCGGCACTGTTTAGCGCCGTTTTCCTCGGTGGATCTAATCCGCCAATTCATGTTGATCTACATCCACAGATCTTGATTGACCTGAGCGCGCTCGGCATTGGTCTGCCGCTCATCGCCGGCATTGCGCCCGTGCTCGGCACGCTACTGTTTGCGGCGCCCCTCTGGTTTGCCAGCACACGCGTTAAAGGATGGCAGGCGCTAATCGGCGGGTTCTTGATCTTCGGTGGCGTATCAACGGCGGCGATTGGCCTGTGGGCCTTTGTGATGCTGCCGCCCGTCGCAAGCCTCATCTGGTTCTTGATGAAAACATTCGCGCTCGTCTTCACCTTCGTCTGGATGCGCGGAACACTGCCGCGCGCTCGCATCGACCAGCTGATGGGCTTCGCCTGGAAGTGGCTCTTGCCAGCATCGCTACTCAACATTTTTGCTACGGCGTTCGCCGTGCTGATTGCGGGGAGGTAGCCATGCCACGAATTCCTGGCGCCGGCCTCGTTTCGGGAATGCGCCTCACGCTGACGCGCTTCTTCCAGCCGAAGCGCACCGTGCTGTATCCAGAGGTGAAGCCCGACATCGCTCCGCGCAATCGCGGCCGACTTGAACTCGTCACCGATGAACACGGAACGTTGAAGTGCGAGACCTGTTTCCAGTGCGCGCAGGCCTGTCCGATCGAGTGCATTGATATGGGCGGCACCGACACGAAGGGGCGCTTCGCGGTGCATTGGGGCCCCGCCGAGCAGTACGCCGAGCGTCGCGAAGAGTCGGCGATGCGCCGCTCCGGTCGCGCCGTCTCCGACGCTGCAGCGGCAACAGGGGCAACCATCAACATCGCGAAGGTCGACGAGATCCTCGAAGCGCACGACTACGACCCGCACCACATGCTCGCGATCCTTGAAGCGATTCAGGGGGCATACGGCTACCTCCCCGTCGACGCGCTGAAGCGCGTCAGCGGCGCGACCGGTGCCTGGTACGCCATGGTCTACGGCACCGCCACCTTCTATAAGCACCTCGCCTTTGAGCCAGGGGTGACCCGCTCGATCGCCGTCTGCCGCTGTGCCAACTGCCTCGTCTCGGGGGCGGGTTCGGTGATGGGCACCCTCAGCTACGAGTTCGGCACCGAGTTCGGCCGAGCGATCCCATGGAGCAACCTGCGCCTCGAGTCGCTCCCAAACCACCTGCTCGGCGCCCCGTCGCCGCTGGTGGTCATTGATGGTGAGCCGCAGCGCGACCTGAGCGCCAAGAATGCCGCCAGCTGGGCCGCCGCCCTCGCCGGCAGGTACGCCGCATGAAGCGCCTGAACGCCCCCAAGGGTTGGAGTCAGCTGCTCTTCGTGGCGCCGACCGAGCCGTGGGCGGCACTCCGCGCCGCCGCAGCCGCCGGGGCCGCTGGCACGACCGCGACCCTGATCGCCGCCGGCCTGCGTGGTCGCGGGGGTGGCGGCTTCCTTACGGGAGCGAAGTGGCAGGCGACCGCCGCCGAGCCAGCCAGCCAGCACTACGCCGTAGCGAACGGCTACGAATCCGACCCGGCCGTCTTCACCAACCGCCTCCTTGTGGAGGAGAACCCGCAGGGGATCGTTGAGGGGCTCGCCATCGCCGCCCTTACCGTGGGTGCCAGCGAGGCGTTCATCGCCGTGCGCGCCGAATACACCGAGGCGATCAAGCGACTCGAAGCGGTGATTGCCAACGCCGAACGTGAGGGAATCCTCGGGTCAACACTTCTCGGCACCGGTCGCGAGCTGATCATCACCGTGCGCCCGCTACAGGGTTCCAGCATGATCGGCGAAGAGACCGTGTTGATGAAGGCGCTCGCCGGCAAGCGCGGCCAGCCAGAGCAGACCCCGCCATATCCATCTGAGGTCGGGTATCTCGGCAAGCCAACCGCCGTGAACAACGTCGCCACACTCGCCGCGGTGCCATGGATCCTGAACAACGGCGCAGAAGCCTTTGCCCAGATTGGTGACACGACACAGCCGGGGACGGTGCTCGTGCAGATCAGCGGATCGGTCACGAACCCTGGCGTGCTCGAGGTGCCGACCGGTACGCCGCTCAACGAGATCATTGCGGCGGCGGGCGGCACCGCAAGCGGCGCGTCGATCAAGGCGCTGCTCGCTGGCGGGCCGACTGGCGGATTCATTCCCGCAAACCTCTTCGGCGGCACCCCATATAGCGGCGCAGGGCTCAAGGGCGTTGGCGCACACATCGGCTCGGGCGCACTCCTGGCACTCGACGACTCTGTCGCGATCCCAGAGCTCGCCACCATGCTCACACGCTGGTGCGCCGACGAGGCGTGCGGCAAGACGATTCCATGCCGCATCGGCACACGCCGACTCGCCGAGATCGGCCAGCGATTTGTTGATGGGCTCGCTGGCCCTGCAGATGCAGAGCGCCTGCAGAAGCTCGCCGCCGATGTTACTGACAGCGCCCTCTGCGCACATGAGGCGCTGGCGCCGAGCCCTCTCCTGACAGGAGTGCGATACTTTGCCTCTGAGTTTGGACCTGCCGTTGCCGCGACGTCGGCAACACCAGCAAGCGGACGGAGCTGATCATGGCCGACCTGATTGATCGACCGGCAAGCGCAGTGACACCAGTCTCGCGCGCGATCACCGCAGCACCATCGGCAGAGGTCGCCGTCGACAAGCTGCTCACCACGCGCAGCCCACAGCGCCCACAGCGCACGCCGACCTTCTACGTTGAGATTGACGGGCAGAAACTCGAAGCATTTGAGGGGCAGACCATTCTTGAAGTGTGCCGCGCGAACGGCATCGAAGTGCCAACGCTCTGCTATGACCCGAAGCTTCCAGGATTCGGCGCCTGCCGCATGTGCGTGGTGGATGTCGAAGGGTGCGATCAGCCATCTATTAGCTGTTCAGCGAAGGCGGAGCCGGCACAGGTCGTAGCAACGCAGACCGATCGCATTCGCGAGATTCGCCGCACCAACCTTGAGCTGATCTTTAGCGACCACAACGCCTACTGCTTGCCACCCTGCCAGAACAAGTGCCCGAGCCACATTGACATCCCTGGATTCTTGAAGGCGAACGCAGAGTCGCAGTTCCGCGAGTCGGCACGCATCTTCAAGCGCACCATTCCATTCCCAAGCATCCTCGGGCGCGTCTGCCCGGCGCCATGCGAGGATCACTGCCGTCGCGACGAGGTTGACGAGGCGATCGCAATTCGTGACAGCCACCGCTACGCCGGCGATCAGGTGTTGAAGGCAATGTGGGACGAAGATCTCGACCCGCCAGTGCCGTTTGAGCTGCAGCCGAAGACTGGTAAGCGCGTCGCCGTCATTGGTTCGGGTCCAGCCGGCGCATCGGCCGCGTACTACCTGCTCGTTGCCGGACACGACGTCACCGTCTTCGAGAAAGACCCTGAGCCAGGCGGCATGTTGCGCTACGGCATTCCGCAGTACCGCCTGCCGAAGATCGAGGTGCTCGATGGTGAGTACCAGTCGATCACGCGACTCGGTGGACGCTTTGAGTGCGGCAAGATGCTCGGTCGCGACTTCACCGTCGCCGACCTGAAGGCGCAGGGCTACGACGGCGTCGTCGTTGCCATCGGTTGCTACGACACGAACGACCTCGGCATTCCAGGCGAAGACGCCGACGGCGTCATCGACGGCCTCGACTACCTACACACCGCTGCTCTCGGCCTCACCTACCCAGGGCACGAGGGGACGCGTGTGGTTGTGGTCGGCGGCGGCTACACCTCGATGGACTGCTCGCGTACAAGCATTCGTCAGGGGGCCAAGGAGGTCACCCTCGTCTACCGCCGCGACATGAAGGACATGCCGGCCGCCGACGAGGTCCACGAGATGATCGAGGAGGGGGCACGCGCCATCTTCCAGGCAGGTCCAACCCGCGTCGTCACCGATGCGAACAACAAGGTGATCGGCCTCGAATTCATCCGCATGCAGCTCGGCGCCCCCGACGCATCAGGCCGCCGACGACCGGAGCCAGCTCCTGGCACGGAGTTCATTATCGAGTGCGATCGCATCCTGAAGGCGATCGGCCAGGGCCCCGACATGACCTGGGCGAGCGTTGGCGCCGACGGAGTCGCCACCACCAAGAACGGACGAATGAAGGCGGACGCTGTCACCTTCCAGTCTGGCCGCGACGGCGTGTTCGGTTGCGGCGACCTGCGCAACGGCGCAACAACCGTCGTCGCCTCGATCGCCGATGGTCGACGCTGCGCCTACGCGGTTGATGCATACCTGCAAGGGCTCGACCTCTCGGAGATTCGCAACCGGCAGACACTCGCAGAGCCACAGCCAGAGTTCTTGAGCATCGTGCCGTTCACCGCCGAGGTGAAGGAGCCACGCCTGCGCATGAAGGCACTCCCAGCTGAAGATCGCAAGAATGACTACATCGAGTACGAGCTTCCGTATACCAAGCCCGAGGTGATGGCGGAGAGCACGCGCTGCCTGCAGTGCACCTGCGAGGCGATCGGCTTCTGTGATCTACGACGCCTCGGTATCGAATACGGCACAACACTTAAGACGCTCGAGAAAGAGCATCACGGTGGTGCCGGGTTCCGCTCCATTACCGAAAACCGCTGGACAGGCGCAAACCACGACTACATCCGCGACGACTCACACGCATTCATTCTGCGTGAGCCATCACGCTGCATCGACTGCGGACGCTGCGCCAGCGTCTGCGCCGAAGTCGTGGGTGCCGCCTGCTACGACTTCATGCGCACCGGCTTTGACACGCTCGTTACTACACCGCTCGACATGAGCTTGAATGAGTCACCGTGCGTCTCGTGTGGCCGCTGTGCAGAGACCTGCCCAACTGGCGCGCTGATGCCGAAGCCACGAATCCTTGCCAAGTTTGAAGTTGACGAGTCGCGCTGCATCCTCTGCGGCATCTGTGTTGACGCCTGCCCATACGATGCGCTTCGCAGCGGATTTGATTTTGAGCTCGCACACACCGATCGCAGCGAGCCGATGATTGACCTCATCGCCCTCTCGAAGCTCGAGCGCACGTCGGAGGCCACCTTCATTCGCGGCGAAGCTAACTGGGAGAACACCGTTGCTGGGCGACGCTACGACCCAGCGCGACAGCTTCCTGTGTTGCCACAAAGCCTGCGCAAGTAACCGATGCCGCTCCCCGACGTCATCCCGTTTATCGGACTCGGGTGGTCGGACGTTCTCTTCTTGCTTCTTGGCGGCGTGGTGCTCGCCGCAGCATTCGGTGTGGTCTTCGGCCGCGACATCATTAAGAGCGGCCTCTTCCTGATCCTCACCCTTGGCGCACTCGCTGGCATCTACGTGATGTTGGGCGCCGCTATCGTTGCCGGCGCGCAGGTGCTCGTCTACATCGGCGCGATCAGCGTGCTGATCCTCTTTGCGATCATGCTCACGCAGTCAAAGGTTGCGCCACTGAAGCTGGCGTTCCAAACACAGGTAGCCCCCGCCGCGCTCGCAGCGGTGCTCCTTGCTCTGCTCTTCGGCCTCGCCTTCGGCAGCACGGACTGGGGATCAACCGTCTTTACCGACACTCCGGCCGCAACCGGCACCGCGCCCGTCGCCGCCGCACTCTTTGGGCCGTACCTCCTCGCCTTTGAGATCGCCAGCGTGTTGATCCTTGCCGCGGTGATCGGGGGCCTCTACCTCGCGATGGAGCCGAAGGGCGACGAAGTGGGCGAGGAGCTTCTGTGAGCCAAATTGCTGGGCACCTGGAGCCGTACCTCGTCCTTGCGGGGATGCTCTTCGCCATCGGGTCATTCGGCTTCCTCGCACGACGCAATGCGATCAGCATGTTGATGAGCATTGAGCTGATGCTGAACGCCGTGAACCTCGCCGCACTCGCGCTCGGTGCATTCATCCCGTCGCTTGCGGGGCAGGGGGCAGCCTTTGCCCTCTTGATCATCGCCGTGGCGGCGGCAGAGGCCACCGTTGGCTTGGCGATCGTGATCGCCATCTTCCGCAACCGGAAGACGCCGCTCGTCGACGAGTACGACACGATGAGGCAGTAGCCGATGATCACCGCAGAGACCGCGGTCGAAGTGGGCACCCTTCCGGGCTACGCGCCGCTCGTCCTTCTCCTCCCCCTCATAGGTTTCGCCTTTACGGCGGCCGTCGGGCGACGACTCGGCAAGATGGCCCACCTGGTACCGCTCGGCGCCATCGTGGCCACCTGGGCGCTGGCCATGAGCCTGGCGATCCCAGCCCTTACTGGGGGCCTCGGCGAGGCGGGCGCCTCAATGCCGCTCTTCACCTGGATCGCTTCGGGCGATCTCAGCTTCGGGCTCGGCCTGCACGTTGACGCCCTCACCGGCGCCCTCCTCTTGGTGGTGACCACGGTTGGCGCCTTGGTGCACCTCTACAGCGTTGGCTACATGAGCCACGACGACAGCTATTGGCGCTTCTTCGCCTACCTGAACCTCTTCACGTTCTCGATGCTCCTGCTCGTCCTCGCCGACAACCTCCTCGTCGTCTTTGCCGCCTGGGAGCTCGTCGGGCTCTCCTCGTATCTGCTGATCGGCTTCTGGTACACCAAGACCGCCCCAGGCCTGGCCGCCAAGAAGGCGTTCATCACGAACCGCGTCGGCGACGTCGGCTTCGCCCTCGGCCTGATGGCCCTCGTAGTGGTCTTCGGTTCGCTCGACATCCACACGGTGCTCGCCGGCGTTGAGGCGGGCGCGCTCGTTGGCCCCGCCGCCACCGTGATCGCCCTGCTGATCTTCTGCGGCGCCGTTGGTAAGTCGGCGCAGTTCCCACTGCACGTCTGGCTCCCCGACGCCATGGAGGGGCCAACCCCCGTTAGTGCACTCATCCACGCGGCAACCATGGTGAACGCAGGCGTCTATCTCGTGGCACGCATGAGCCCGCTCTTCGCCGCGAGCCACGACGCAATGCTCATCGTTGCCGCCATCGGCATCTTCACCGCGATCTTCGCCGCCTCCATTGCGCTCACGCAGACCGATATCAAGCGCGTGCTCGCCTTCTCGACCCTCTCACAGCTCGGCTACATGTTTGCCGCGCTCGGTGTTGGCGCATGGATTCCAGCGATCTTCCATCTCATCACCCACGGATTCTTCAAGGGGCTCCTCTTCCTCGGCTCAGGCTCGGTGATCCACGCGGTGAACGGTGAGCAAGAGATGACGAAGATGGGCGGACTCTGGCGCAAGATCCCTATTACGTACGCCACAATGTTGATCGGTACCGTTGCAATTGCTGGCCTCCCACCACTCGCCGGCTTCTTCTCAAAAGACGAAATCCTTGGCGAAGCATTTAAATTTGGCTACGCCTGGGTCTGGCTTGTTGGCATGGTCGTCGCTGCAATGACCGCCTTCTACATGTTCCGACTGATGGGGCTCACCTTCTGGGGGAAGAGCCGCGTGCACGACGAGTCACATGTGCACGAATCACCGTGGACGATGACGCTGCCGCTGATCATTCTCGCCGTGCCGTCAATTGCAATCGGCGCAGCACTTGGATTCCCATTCGCTGACGGCGTTCTTGTGCACGCACTTGAGCCGATCTTCCACCCGGCAAGCGAGATGCTCGGTCACGAATATGAGGCGTGGACACTCTTCGGTATTGATGGCCTCCTCATGCTCGCAAGCGTCACTGTTGCATCAATTGGCACCGTCGTTGGCGTACGACTCTTCCGCAGCGATAACAACGAGTTCCTCAGTGGCGTAACGAAGCGGCTGCAGCCGCTCTACGACGGCAGCCGCAACCGCTGGTACTTTGACGACCTTAATGACCTCGTCTTTGTGCGCTTCGGGCGGAAAGTTGCCAACGCACTCTGGTGGTTTGATCGCCGCGTCGTTGACGGCACCGTGAACGGCGTTGCAACCCTCACCTCGAGTGGTGGCCGCGGGCTGCGGCAGATTCAAACCGGCCGCGTGCAGAACTACGCACTCAGCATCGCCTTTGGCCTTGTTGCCATTGCCGCCGCCTACCTGGTGCTCGCAGGATGAGCGACATGCCGATCCTGTCACTGATCATCTTCGCGCCACTCCTCGGGGCGCTCGGCATCGCGTTCCTTCCATCGTCGCGACCGAGCCTGGTCCGCTTCGCCGCACTCGGCATCTCACTGATCACCTTCGCGCTAAGCCTCGGTATGTTGCTGGGCATTCGCGGGCAGAGCGGCGAGTTCGCCTTTAGCGAGCAGCTCTCGTGGATTCCATCGTTCGGCATCACCTACCACCTCGGCGTTGATGGGCTCTCTAGCGCACTCGTCGTCTTGACAACGCTGCTCAGCTGGATCTGCATCCTTGCGAGCTTCGGTCCGATTCAGACACGCGTGAAGGAGTACTTCATCAGCTTCCTCATCCTCGAGACTGGAATGCTCGGCGTCTTCCTGTCACTCGACCTCTTCCTCTTCTACATCTTCTGGGAGATCGTGCTCGTGCCGATGTACCTGATCATCGGCATCTGGGGCGGCGCCGACCGCATCTACGCCACGATCAAGTTCGTGCTCTACACGCTCGTCGGATCACTGCTCATGCTTGTGGCGATCCTGGCAACCGCCTTTAGCCACCAGGCCGCCACCGGCTCGTGGACCGGGGCATTCGACCTGCTGGCGCTGCGGGGCACGATTACGGACCCAACGCTGCAGATCCTCGGGTTCGCAGCGTTCGCGCTCGCCTTCGCCATTAAGGTGCCGATGTTCCCCTTCCACACCTGGCTCCCTGACGCGCACGTACAGGCCCCCACGGCGGGCTCCGTCATCCTCGCCGGCGTGCTGCTGAAGCTCGGCGGCTACGGCTTTATTCGCTTCGCGATCCCGCTCTTTCCCGACGGCGCGCACCTCTTTGCGCCGCTCATGATCGCCCTCTCTGTGATCGCCATCATCTACGGCGCGCTCGTGGCGATCGTGCAGACCGACCTGAAGAAACTGATCGCGTACAGCTCTGTCAGCCACATGGGCTTCGTGACACTCGGCATCTTTACCTTCAATCAGCAGGGTGTCGACGGCGCAATCTTGCAGATGCTCAACCACGGCCTCATCACCAGCGGACTCTTCCTGCTCGTTGGTATCGGCTACGAGCGCACGCACGATCGCGAGATCGCCAAGATGGGCGGCTGGGCGGTGCGTACTCCCGTGTACGCCGCGCTCTTCGGCTTCTTCCTCTTCGCCTCCGTTGGCCTCCCTGGTCTCTCGGGATTCGCGGGTGAGTTCCTGGTGCTCCTCGGTGCATTCATCGCCAACCCGATGGTTGCCGGCGCATCAACCCTCGTCATGATCCTTGCCGCCGTCTATCTGCTCTACATGTACCAGCGCGTCTTTACTGGGCCGCTCTCACCGTTCTTAAAGGGGCTTGGCGCAAAGCTGACCGATGTCACCCCAACCGAGATCCTGACACTCGCACCACTCGCAACGCTGATCGTGATCTTCGGTGTGATGCCAACACTGCTCACCAGCTCATTTGCCAAGAGCGTTGAAACCTTCTTGATGTCGGCGATTAGTACGGTGGGTCAATGAGCAACGAACTGCTCACTCTTGCGCCGCTGATCACGGTGATCGTCGGCGCAATCGCCGTATTGATCAGCGACATGGTCACGCCGAATCGCAATCACGCGCCGGTCGCCGTCGCGCTTGCCGCACTCGGAGCAACGGCCGCACTGCTCATCAGCCAGGGCGGAAGCAGTGCCAGTGCGCTAGGTGGCAGCTATGTTGCGGGGCCATTCGTCGCCTACCTTGGCCTCCTTGGAATCTCAATTGTGGCGATCACGCTCCTGATTGCGCCGGCGTACCTCGCGGCGCGCAACTATCCAACCGCCGAACTCGCAGCAATACTCCTCTTTGCCCTCGCTGGTGCGATTATTCTCGGAGCTGCAACCGATCTCGTCACCCTCTTCGTTGGCCTTGAGCTAATGGTTATCCCAGGTTACGTTCTTGCTGGATACGCAAAGCGCGATCCACTGAGTACCGAAGGTGCGGTGAAATACTTCCTGCTCGGAAGCTTTTCAAGCGCCATCCTGCTCTTCGGTATCGTGGTGCTCTGGGGTGCTGCGGGAACCGCTTCGCTGAACGGCATCGCAACGGCGCTGGCATCTGGCAACGCAAGCGCTGGCCTCGCGGTTGCGCTCGCGTTGATTACCACCGGCTCGGCATTTAAGATCGCAGCGGTGCCGTTCCACTACTGGACTCCCGACGCATACCAAGGCTCACCAACGCCGATTACTGGATACCTCTCGGTTGGCCCGAAGGTTGGTGCCTTTGTGCTCCTTATCAAGTTGTTCGTCATTGCCCTCGCGCCACTCGCTGCACTCTGGATCCCGGTGATGGTGGTGTTGGCCGCGGCAACGATGACGCTCGGCAACCTGGTGGCCCTCACCCAGAGCAACGTGAAGCGCATGCTCGCCTACTCATCGATCGCACACACCGGCTATCTGATGGTCGGCATCGTCGCGGCTGGTGCGGGAGAGGCGGCGGGAGTCGCTGGAGTTCTCTTCTATGCGGCGGCGTACGCGTTCATGAACCTCGGTGCGTTTGCATTCTTGACCGCGCTGCAGGATCGACCTGGCGCCACGACGCAGCTCTCCGATCTCGCTGGGCTCGGCCGCAAGCATCCGCGCATGGCGATCCTCGCGGCAATCTTCCTGCTGAGCCTCACCGGCATTCCGCCGACGGCCGGCTTCTTCGCCAAGACGTACGTCATCCTGGCTGCGGTGCAGGCGGGGGGGCCAGCCACGATCCTCGCCGTGATCGCGGTGCTCAACGCCGCCATCGCCGCCTTCTACTACCTGCGCGTCATCGTCTATCTCTTCATGCGGGACCCGGCGGAGCCAGCGGTTCAGGTGGCCGAGGGGCCAATGCTGCGCGCCGGCCTGCTGATCGCCGCCATTGGCACGGTGGCCCTCGGACTCGCCCCCACCCCGATCATCGAGGCGGTTATCCAGGCCCTCGCCACGTAGGCGCCGCCCCCAGGGCGGGGTGTAACAATCCAGCTCCCCGCCACGCCACGGCCCCGTCGCATCAGCGGGAATTCATATAAACTTCCGCTTCTATGAGCGCACAGCACGCATCCGCACTCCCCGCCGCCACGGGCGCCGCCGTCTCCCGCCTTGCGGGAGAGCGTGACGTCATTGAGGCGGCGCGCCGCGTGCACCGTGCCCTCGGCGATACCAACCGCCTTGAGGTGGTCCGCCGCCTTGCGGCTGGCCCCGCCACCGTCTCTGAGCTGATTGAGTTCACCGGCCTCTCACAGCCGCTCGTCTCGTGGCACCTGCGCCGCCTCCGCGCCGCCGGTCTCGTCACCACCGAGCGCTCCGGTCGCGAGTCGATCTGCACGCTCCGCATCGCCACCATCGCCGAAGGCCACGCGCTGATGCTCTCCGCCCTCGGCATCGCTGACCCCGCCGCCTGGATCGCCCCAGCCGATGCGCTTCCGAGCGCCACGCCACTCGTAGACGCCGTTCGCGGCGAGGAGGCCTAATCGTGGCCAAGCGCAAGATCGCGAAGCGCACAAGCGGCAAGCGCGTCACACAGGGGAGCCTACTCACCAGCAACGAGCGCACCGCAATCAAGCGCATCGGTGAGCCGATCGCGCTGTTGCTGGGAAGGATCGGCTTCTCGCCCGACGGGCTCACCCTTGTTGGATTTGGCATCGTGTTGATCGCCACCGCGCAGGTTGCACTCGGCAACTGGGCAATCGCGGCGGGCATCCTTATCGCTGGCACGTTGTTTGATGGGCTCGACGGCACACTCGCCCGTGAAACGAATCGCGTCACCGCGTTCGGCGCCTTCTTTGATTCATCGCTTGACCGCGCGGCAGAGGCGGTGATCTATGCCGGCATCGTCTACAGCGCCGCAGTCCTTGGTGATATTCAGATCGGGACCTCAGCTGCGCTTGCGCTCGGCATCGGCTCACTGGTGAGCTATGTGCGTGCGCGTGGCGAAGGCCTCGGCGTCTCCGCACACGGTGGCATTGCGCAGCGCGCTGAGCGCGCGGCTCTACTCATCCTCGGCCTGCTCGCCGCCGGTCTCAGCGGAGAGACAAGCTACCTGCTCTACGCACTCCTCATCATCGTCGCGCTATCAGTAGTCACCGTGCTGCAGCGAATCTTGTTTATTCGCGCCGCGTTGGCAACCACCGGGCGTCGCGCATAGCGCGCCAATTAAATACTCGCCGCCTGGCGTGAAACGGGCGGTTAGTGAAGGCGGACCCACAAGAGTGGGCTCGCAAAGCGGAAAGGTCGCAAGGGCGACAGAGAAAGGGGTAACAGGGAAAATGGTAGAGATGAACGGGCCTCGCGCCCAATGGAATGCCCGACCGGCGCCGACAACGCCGATCAAGGCAACGAACCCGATCCGCGTCGCAATCGCGGGCGTCGGTAACTGTGCCAGCAGCTTGGTGCAGGGTCGCTACTTCTACGCCGACGTGGCGAACGATGCAAAGGTCCCAGGGCTGATGCACGTCGACATTGGCGGCTATCACGTGCGCGATCTTGACTACGTTGCGGCGTTTGACGTCAACGTGAACAAGGTTGGCAAGGATCTCTCTGTTGCACTTGGCGCAGAGCCAAACAACACCTGGACCTTCCAGGAGATCCCAACCACCGGCGTGATCGTTCAGCGCGGACCAACGCTCGACGGCATTGGCAAGTACCTCAAGGACGTGGTGATCGAGTCACCAGAGAAGCCTGTGGACGTTGCCGCTGTGCTCAAGGAGCGCAAGGTGGACGTGCTCGTTGCCTACCTTCCGGTCGGCAGCGAAGAGGGGATTCGCTACTACGCTGAGCAGGCGATCAAGGCGGGATGCGCGTTTGTGAACGCAATTCCAGTCTTCATTGGTCGCGAGCCAGAGTGGCAGAAGAAGTTCGCCGCAGCCGGCCTCCCAATCGTTGGAGATGACATCAAGAGCCAGGTTGGCGCAACGATTGCGCATCGCGTTCTTGCTCGACTCTTCGCCGATCGTGGCGTGCAGCTCGATCGCACCTATCAGCTGAACTTCGGTGGCAACACCGACTTCCAGAACATGTTGGAGCGCGATCGACTTGAGAGTAAGAAGATCAGCAAGACCAACGCGGTCACCTCGATCCTCGACGAGCAGCTTGGTGACAACCAGGTACACGTTGGGCCATCGGACTTCGTGCCGTGGCTTCTTGACCGCAAGTGGGCAAACATCCGACTTGAAGGAACAACCTTCGGCGGCGTGCCACTCACGGCAGAGCTGAAGCTTGAGGTGTGGGATTCGCCAAACAGCGCCGGCGTCATCACGGACGCTATTCGCTGCGCGAAGCTCGGCCTTGACCGCAAGTTGGCGGGGACGCTCGTTGCGCCTTCGTCGTACTTCATGAAGAGCCCACCAATGCAGCTGCGCGACGATGTCGCCCATGCCGCAGTGGAGGCCTTTATCCGCGGCGAGGACAATCGCGTCCTCGACGGAACCCAGGTGACCAAAGAGGGGTACCCCACCTCTGAGGCACTGAACTCCGTCCGCGCCTAAGCGTTCCGCTGCGAGGCTGGCTTCGGCCAGTCCCGCCTTCACACTGGAGAGAGCCGTCGCACCCCGCAAGGGGGCGGCGGCTCTCCCCTACACTCCCCGAATGAGCGAACCACAGCCGCCCCAGGGGGCAGCCACCCCCTCGCCGCTCCGCCACCAGGCGCCAAAGCACACCCCTGGCTATCTCGCCCGGCGCGCCTGGGAGCGCAGCATCTACGCCGGCTACCGTCTCCTCATGGGGGTCGTTGGGATCCTCCCTCCACGCCCCGTCGAGGCGCTCTTCTCCGCCGCCGCGCCCCTCGCCTATCTCCTCTGGCCAGCCAAGCGCCGTATCGCCGATGGGAACGCCGCGGTCGTACTCGGCGTAGCCGATGCGGATGGTCGACCACTCCCTGGGAGCGAGAAACTGGTGCGCGCCCGCTCCCTTGCGAACTACCGCACCTATGGGCGCTTCGCAGCAGAACTCCTGCGCCTGCCGAGCCGATCACTGAAAGAGATCGCCGCTGATGTTGATCTGAGCGAGGCCGCATTCATGGACGACTTCCGCGCACGGGGGCAAGCCGCGATCTTCGTAGGTTTTCACGCGGGTAACAACGAGCTTGGCGCTGCGTCACTTGGCGAACACAAATATGACGTGAACGTCGTCGCCGACGACAGCGCCTTTCCAGAAATGTACGAGCTCCTTCGTCGCCTTCGCGCAGCATGGGGGATCAAGGTGATCGACTGGAAGGCGATTCGTGAGGTGTTCAGCGCACTGAAGCGCGGTGGATTCATCGTTTTGCTTAGCGATTGGGGATACAAGCCCGACGGCATTCCCTGCCAACTCTTCGGTCGCTGGACAACGCTTCCGAGCGGTCCGGCGGTACTAAGCGCACGCGGCAGCGCGCCGATCGTGCCGTTCTTTGTTCGCCGCGAGGCTCCTGGAAAGTTCCGCATCCTCTATGGCGCGCCAATCAGTGCGGGCAACGGTTCACCAGCAGAGCTTCTACGCGCAACACAAGAGACAGCAACGGCAATGGAGAAGCTCATTCGCACTGAACCGCTGCAGTGGAACTGCTTCAAACCAATGTGGCCAAACGCCGAAACACAACAGGATCTTGCAAAAAGTGCAGCGCAGATGTCAACAGAGACAACACGCCGTAGAGGCGAGAGCGCATCATGAGTGCGTTACTTGGCTATCTCATCATTGGGGCGCTCTCGTTCATCTCGCGCCTTCCAGAATCACTTCTTGTCGCAATCGCACGAGCGTGGGGGAGAGTTGGCCCACGCGTGATGCGATCACGCGCCGCAATGGCACGAAAGAATTTGGCACGCGTCTATACCTATCGAGATGGAGTCGCGCCAACGAGCAGCACACTTGATCGCGGCATTGAGCTGCTCTTTGAACATCATGTGCGCTTCTACATTGAAACCGCCCGAGCACCGCGACATGCGCGGAAGATCATCGCCACACGTGTACGCATTGAGAGTGAAGAGGCCGTTCGCGCCGCATTTACGCGCGGTAGTGGTGGTGCAATCTTCCTTGCTGCGCACCTTGGTGCGATTGAACTCCCTGGCAGCATTCTTGCCGACCGGAGTGGCGTGAGGCCCGTTGCGCCAATGGAGGAGCTCGGCAACCCTGTGCTGCAACGCTGGATGTTGCGCGTGCGGGGCGAGGGCCTCGGCCTCCGCATTATTCCTGCGCAGGGTGCCGCTGCGGTGATGTCTGCGGAGCTCGCCGCTGGTGGAATCGTTGGCCTCGTTGGTGATCGAAACATCTCTGGGCGAGGAGTCCCCGTCTCGCTGTTCGGCGCACCGGCACGACTGCCGATCGGCGCCGGTCTGCTTGCCGTAGAGAGCGGTGCACGCCTATTCGTGGCCGCTGTCATTCGCGAAGATCGTGGGCTCTACACGGGCTACATTCGCCAGGTAGCGGTTCCGACCGACGGAGATCGCATGGAGCGAACGCGCGCGGCGCTCGTTGGCGTCGCCGCGGCATTTGAAGAGCTGATCAGCAAAGCCCCTGAGCAGTGGTGGACGCTCTTCTACCCAATCTGGGACGATCTACCTTCATGAGCCCAACAAAGCGACGAGCGACTGGTGTGCAGGGGAGAGCCGATCTGCATATTCATACGATGGCCTCCGACGGCACCGCCGGCGTTGCGCAGGTGCTGGCGCGGGCGCAAGAGGCGCGACTCGATGTGATTGCCATCACCGATCACGACCGTATCGACGCGGCCCGGGCGGCACAGGCGATGGCGATCAAAAACAAGTTGCGCGTGCAGGTCATCATTGGCGAGGAGATCTCCACACTGCAGGGCCACGTGCTTGGGCTCTTCCTCGAGGAGCGGGTTCGCCCCCTCCGATCGCTTCGCCGCACCATCGCCGAGATCCACGAGCAGGGAGGGATCGCCATCCCAGCCCACCCGCTCTTCCCGCACCCTCTCTGTGCCCAGGCGGGGGCCCTGCGGGCCGTAGCGAACGATCGTGACCCCGCCTGCCGCCCCGACGCCCTGGAGACTTTCAACCCCACGATCTTCGGCACATTCCCGCGTGCGCGAGTGCAGCGGCTGGCAAAGGAGCTGGGCCTCCCTGGGGTCGGCTCCTCTGACGCCCACGTGCTCGAGGCGATCGGGCGCGTCTACACCACCTTCCCCGGTCGCTCGGCCGCTGCGCTGCGTCGAGCGATTCTCGCCGGCACGGTGAAGCCCGGCGCGGGCGAGGACCACACCGTGCTGGAGAGCCCGGCGATCTTCGCCCGGCAGATGCTGCGCAACCTCATCGGTCTCGGACAAGACTTGCGCGGCGTAACTCGCCCAATCTGGACCCTCGGCGGCGAGCGACATGGGCGCGACCTCGGCTACCCAGAGAGCCACAAGCGACCGGTGAAACAGAGGTGAAAATCGGACTCGTCACCCCGTACGTCTATCCAATGCCAGGCGGCGTGAACGATCACGTTGGCAGCCTCTACCGCGTCCTCCGAGCACGCGGCCATGATGTGCGCATCATCACCAGTAGCCACGGCCTGCAGAAGGCATCCGAAGGCGATGTGATTCGTATCGGCAAGGGATTCAGCGTCCCATTCAACGGATCCATGGGCACGATCACGCTGAGCCCAACCTACCTGCGCCAAGTGCGAGAGCTCCTCGAGCGCGAGCAGTTTGACGTACTGCACTTTCATGAACCGTTTGTGCCGTTTCTCAGCCTCGTAGTGCTGACGCTTTCCAAATCGGTGAACATCGGCACCTTCCACGCATTTGGTGGGCTCTCACTCAGTTACGAGTTCGGCCGACGCGTGATGGGCGATTACGCGAATCGGCTGCACGGGCGCATTGCCGTGAGCCCCGCGGCGCGTCACTTCATCAGCCGCTACTTCCCGAGCGAATACAAGATCGTGCCGAACGGCGTCGAGCCGAGTCGCTATCGCAACGCGGTACCGATCTCCCGCTATCGCGACGGCGTTCCGAACGTGCTCTTCGTTGGCAGAATGGAGCCACGCAAAGGCTTGATCCACCTCTTGCGTGCTATTCGCAAGATGCAGGTCAACGGCGAGCAGGTCCGCCTTCTCATCGTTGGTTCCGGGCCAGGTGAGCGCGAGGCGCGCCGCTACGTTCTTACGCGGCAGCTCAACGATGTTGAGTTCCTCGGGCGCGTGAGTGATGCCGAGAAGGCGCAGCTCTTCAAGACGGCCGATGTCTTTGTCTCGCCAGCAACAGGGCGCGAGTCATTCGGCATCGTGCTCCTTGAGGCGATGTCCTCTGGCGCACCAGTGATCTGCTCCGACATTCATGGCTATCGCGCCGTGGTTCGTCGCGAGCGTGACGGCATCTTGGTTCCGCCAGCCGACTCTGATGCGTTAGCCGATGCGCTCGCGCGGGTCATTCACGACCCAGAGCTAAAGGCGCGATTGAGCGCAGCGGGCACCGAGCGCTCAGAGCTCTTCACCTGGGAACGCGTCGGCGCTTCGGTTGATGAGTACTACGGCTTTGTGATCCGTCGCCTTGCGGATCAGGGCGCGCTACCGAGCGGCTTCAGCGCACCGATTCCTCCGGTACCAGGGCCGCGTCGCCGCAGCGCCTAGTCCATCGCCCATTAGGCATGCGCGAGTCGCGAGGCGAGCTCGCAGAGGAGACGCGCAGTAAGGCCCCACACGCGTCGCTCTCCCGGCACTGGAATAATGCCGTATCGCAGAAGTTGGCCCTGCTCCTCTGCATCGATGACGTGCACCTCATGTCGCGGGTCAAAGAGGCCGAGCTCAGCGCCGAGTGTTTCGGCGACTTCTCGCGGATCAGGGGTGATCTGCGGGGTCTGTGGGGCTACGGCAACAAGCACCTGCACAAGGAAGTTGCTGGCTGGTACATAGGCGGCGTCAAGCGAACCAACGAAGCGAATCTCATGCTCAGGGTCTGCGGCATGAAAGCCGAGCTCCTCATGAAGCTCGCGGATCGCCGTCTCTTGTGAAGTTTCGTTTCCTTCTACCTTGCCCCCTGGGAGGGCGATCTGCCCGCCGTGACGGCCGTGCTCTGCCCGCTTAATCAGCAGCACCTGGCAGTCGAACGGGTGCGGGTCAACGCTCTCGCCACCGCCCGTCGGGCTGCAGCTCCCCAGTGCAACCGGAGGCACAAGGAGCGCGGTCACCACCGCAATGCGCGGATGGCTGCTCACAGGCGGGTTGAGGTCGACCGGCTCCAGGCCTGGAAGGCGAAGCGGGGTGAGTGCCTCTGGGAGCGGAAAGGGGATGGGAGCGGCTTCGGCTTGCGGCGCAGGGCATGCTCGAGCACCTGGCCGATCGTCTCCACCGGAATGATCTTCAGCGACTTGCGGATCTCCTCAGGGATCTCCGGCAGGTCCTTCTCGTTCTTCTTCGGAATCAGCACCACGCGCGCACCTGAAGCGTGTGCCGCCAACGCCTTGCTCTTGAGGCCACCGATCGGCAACACGCGGCCTCGCAGCGTGATCTCGCCGGTCATCGCGACCTCTTTGCGAACTGGGATGCCGGTGAGCGCCGACACGATCGCCGTCGCCATCGTCACGCCCGCCGAAGGGCCATCCTTCGGAATGGCACCCGCTGGAACGTGAATATGGAGGCCAGACTTCTCGAATCGCTCCGGCGCGATGCCGAGCTCTGCGCCGTGCGCCTTAATCCAAGTGAGGGCGGCTCGCGCCGACTCCTTCATCACATCGCCGAGTTGGCCGGTGAGGATCAGCTCCTCGCGCCCCTCCATGACACCAACCTCGACCGTGACAACGTCACCGCCGACCGGCGTTACGACGAGGCCGGTCGCTGAACCGATCTGGTCGTCGTTATCCATCTCGCCGTACTCATGTCGCTCAGGCCCGAGCCAGGTGGCGAGCCGCTTGGCGTCGACCTCTGGCTTGCGCCCCTTCTTCTCGGCAACGGCGCGTGCCAGCTTGCGCATCACGGTTGCGATCTCACGCTCCGCATTGCGCACGCCCGCCTCGCGCGTGTAGTGACGAATCAAGTGCACCAGCGTCTCGTCGGGGATGATTGCCTGCGCCTCGGTCAGCCCGTGATTCTCACGCTGCTTCGGCAGGATGTAGCGCTTTGCAATCTGCACCTTTTCCGCCTCGGTGTAGCCAGGAATCTGGATGATCTCCATGCGGTCGCGAAGCGGCGCAGGAATCGTGTCGAGCTGGTTCGCGGTGGCCACGAAGAGCACCTGCGAGAGATCAAACTCCACTTCAAGGTAGTTGTCCTGGAAAGTTGCGTTTTGCTCAGGATCAAGCACCTCGAGGAGCGCCGACGAAGGATCGCCACGGAAGTCCGCGCCGAGCTTGTCGATCTCATCAAGCATGAAGACGGGGTTCTTCGTGCCGGCCTGCTTGATTCCCTGCACGATTCGGCCGGGGAGTGCGCCGATATAGGTACGGCGGTGCCCGCGAATTTCCGCCTCGTCGTGCAAGCCACCGAGGCTCATGCGCACGAACTTGCGGCCCATCGCACGAGCGATCGACTTGCCGAGCGACGTCTTGCCAACCCCTGGAGGGCCAGCGAAACAGAGGATCGGACTCTTCACCTGCGGCGCAAGCTTGCGCACCGCGAGGTACTCAATGATGCGCTCCTTCACCTTCTCCAAGCCGTAGTGATCGTCGGCGAGCACCTTGGCCGCCTCCTTGATTTCAATGCGATCCTCGGTGGCGATGTTCCACGGCATCGAGATCAACCAATCAACGTACGTGCGAATCACACCAACCTCAGGTGATGCCGAAGGGATGCGGCTCATGCGGTCGAGCTCTTTGAGTGCGCGCGCCTTAATGTCTTCGGGCATGCCGGAGGCTTCAACCTTCTCGCGCAGCTCATTCGTCTCCGCCTGCTGCGGATCCTCTTCGCCAAGTTCGCGCTGAATCGCCTTGAGCTGTTCGCGCAAGAAGTATTCACGCTGACTCTTATCCATCTCGGAGCGCACATCCGATTGAATCTTCCCCTTGATCTCGAGAATCTCAATCTGTCGCGACAAAAACGATGCGACGTACTTGAGTCGAGCAACCACATCAATCGTCTCGAGCAGCTCCTGGCGCTGATCGGTCGTCATGTCGGGGGTGTAGGCCGTCATGTCCGCGAGCAGCCCTGGGTCGCTAATGTTCTTCGCAGCGACAGCTGCCTCAGGTGGCACCGGTGCGCCAGAGGTGACGTACGTCTCGACTTGCGCCTGAACGCTGCGCATCAGCGCTTCAACCTCAACACCGGTGACTTCTGGCGTTTCGACAATGGTGCCCTTCAGCATCAGTGCGGCGCCAGTGGTGTCGAGCGACTTCACCTTGAAGCGACGCTGACCCTGCACCACGGCGCGAAGCGTGCCGTCGGGAAGGTTCACGACCTGCGCGATCTTGGCAAGCGTGCCCATCGCATGCAGCTGGTCGACCGAAGTGATCTCCTCTTGCTCTGGTTCACGCTGGGTGACCAGGGCGATCCAGCCACCAGCAGCAGCCGCGGCACGAATGGCGGCAACGCTCTTGTCTCGGCCAACCTTTAGTGGCGCAACCATCTCGGGGAAGATGACGATCTCGCGCAGGGGAACAAGGGGGAAGGAGCCGCGCCCGCGTGGCACGACGGTGTCGTCATCGCTTGCTGCGACAACCTCGTCAATGGCGAGCTGCTCCTCTTCATTCAACTCGTCATCAATGTCTGCCTGGATCTCTCGTTCGGTACGCTTGCTCATGCTCGTCCCCTTCCTGCCGCTTCCTGCGGCGCTCGCTTCGCCTCTTTCGCTTGACCCTCTTCGTACAGTCGCTCCAAGATTCGCTCCCCGAGCCGCTCCTCAAGTTCGAAGAGGAGCTTGATGCCGGCGAGATTGACCCCAAAGTCTTGCGTCAGGTGGCGTATCCAGAGGATGCGCCGAAGGTCGTTTTCAGAGAAGAGGCGGATGTTTGAGTCGGTGCGGGAGGGGCAGATCAGGCCCTCCTCCTCGTAGATGCGCAGGGTGCGGGGGTGGACCGAGACGATGTTGGCCGCAACGCTGATCACGTAGACCGGCCGTGCTGGATCGACGCCTGCACCCCCACGCTTCAACACGAGAATAGGCTACAACCTTATCAATACCATTGTCAAGAGAGTTATCCACAGAGCGACAGGCACGAATAAGAGGGCAGGCCCCTCCAGGGCAGACGGCGGGGGTCGTAGGGGAGAGCGGCGACTACTCGAGATCGCGGCGGTACGGAACGTCGAGGATCACCGTGTTGCGTCGGCCGAGAAGCGTTTCACGGAGGCGCTTCCCGTTGCCATTGTGCAGGATGCGATCCCACCAGTGACGGCCGGCGTACTCCGGAATCAACACCACATTGATGCGGTGCTGCTCTGCTGGCAGGTTTGCATCCTCATCCTCGATCTCATCGAGGTAGTGGCAGATCGGCTCCACGATGGCGCGGAATGGAGACTCAACCGTGACGAGGCGTACGCCAGGGAAAAGACGCTCAAACTTTTCGCGAATCTCCGCCTCTTCCGCGGCATCAAACACGACGCGCACGGCGGTCAGCTCACCAGTGGTGCCTTCAAGGATTCGACCGAGCGTAATTGCACGAACGGTAGAGCGATTGATCTCGCCGAACGGCGCAATGATCCTTCGTGGCCGATGTGGCGCATCAAACACGAGATCGGGCTTAATAGCCAGCTCGCGCTCGTGCAGGTTGTAGCGGCGGCGCACAAGCGCCATAAAGATAGCGACAAGTGGAACCAAGATAAAGATGATCCAGCCACCAACGGCAAACTTCGCAAGCGAAATGATCACAAAGACAACACCAGTGACTGTCGCCCCGATTCCGTTCAGAACAGCCTTCTTCTGCCAATCAGGCCCGCGCACATTTCGCCAGTGCACGACCATACCGGTCTGGCTGATAGTGAATCCAAGGAAGACGCCGATTGCATACGCAGGAATCAAGAGGGTGACGAGTGCGCCAGTTGCGAGAAGGAAGATCACAGCACCCACAGCAATCGTCAGAATTCCACCAGCGTACGCAAGCCTGTCGCTTCGCTGCCCAACCTGCCGCGGAAGGAATCCATCACGAGCCAGGATGCGTGCAAGCTGCGGGCCGCCATTAAATCCGGTGTTGGCTGCGAGGAGCAGGATGCCTGTTGTTGCAATCTGGAATACAACATAAAAGATGCCATCACCAAACGAGGTTCGTGCAATTTGGGAAAGAAGCGTCTCTCCGCCGATCTCTTGCGGAACTTTACCGAACGCAAACGCAAGCAGAGAGATGCCGAAGAAGATCATTCCGAGAAGAATCGACATGATGCTCATGGTGTCTGCTGCATTCTTTGCCTCTGGCTTTTTAAATGCGGAGACGCCATCGGAGATTGCCTCTGTCCCCGTCAGGGCAACGGAACCGTAGGCAAAGGCCTTCAGCAACAAGAAGGGCAAGATCAACTGCATCTCGTTGTGAGGAATGATCGTGACCCCTTCGCTCCAATTGACGGCCGGATCACCTAATGCGATGCGCAGCAGGCCGACACCGATAACGGCAACCGCACCGACTACGAACAGGTAGGTCGGAATTGCAAACAGCTTTCCTGACTCGCGCAGCCCGCGAAGGTTGGCAAGGACAAGCAGGATGAGTGCGCCAAGCGCCATCTCGACACGGAGCGGCGATAACTCAGGAACAGCGGAGGTGATGGCAGCAACTCCTGCGGCGGTGCTGACCGCCGCTGTGAGCACGTAGTCAATGACGAGACTTGATGCGGCAACGAGTGCCGGACCCGTGCCGAGCGTGCTCTTAGCAACGGCGTATGCGCCGCCGCCCTTTGGGAATCCGAAGCAGACTTGCCGGTAACTCAACGCGACGACCGCAAGAAGAAGTCCGACGGCTAGCGCGATGACCGGGCCAAATGCCAGGTAAGAAGCGCCTGCAGAGGCGAGCACGATCAAGATCTCTTCACTCGCGTAGGCGCTCGACGAGATCGCGTCAGAGGAGAAAATCGGCAGGGCGAGGGTCTTGCTGAGGCGTTCCTCACCCTCTTCAGCATTAGAGATCGGCCGCCCGAAGATGAACCTCTTCGCAGCAGTCGTCGCCTTCCCTAGGTCGTGGACTGGGGCGCTACCCGCCGCGGATGCGACTAGGTGGTCCGGCGAAGGCTCAACAAAGAGCTCCTCACCGCTGTCGTTGTCGTGCCAGTCAGGCTTCCCCTTCTGCTGGTCAGGACTCATCGCGCTTCACTGCACCTTTCCCGTCGATTCAGGGTCTCCTGATCGGTTGCTATTGCCCTAATCCTATACCCGCGCTCGCACCCGTTCAGATTCGTGCGGAGTAACGCGCACAAGGAGCGCCCCCTCTAGCGCAGCCACGTTCACCGGAATCACCTCAATTGCACTGGATCCAATGAAAGAGGAGGCGGTGCTCAGCTCTGCATCCCAGCCCTCTCCCGCACGCTTCCATGCGAGCAACGAGCCGGTTGGCGTGAGAATCGGCGCGGCAAGTCGAATCAACTCGCTCAGTGGTGCGATCGCTCGCGCAGTGATCAGATCAAACCGAACGCCGCCCCCCTGCGCCAAATCTTCAGCGCGCGCATGAGCGACACGCAGTCGCGGTGCGAGCCCGCTCGCTGCGGTGACCGCTTCAAGAAAGCGCACCTTCTTACCGATTGATTCAATCAACGTCATCGAAAGGCCGTCGTGACGCGAGAGCAACCGTGCCGCTAACGGCACGCCAGGGAAGCCACCACCAGAGCCGAGGTCGGCGATCTTGCCGCCGCTCGGAAGGAGTCGCGCAATGTGTGGCGCAGCTACGAGTGAATCAAGAAGATGTCGCGTCGCGCGCTCAAGTGGATCGCTGACGCGCGTGAGGTTGATTGCTGGGTTCCACGCATCAAGCAGGCGCAGGTGCGCAGTGATGATTGCAGTCTCGGCAGCAGAGAGTTCAGGAAGTGAGGCTGCAGAAAGTTGGCGCGCAAGCTCGTCGAGCGTTTCGCGTTCCGTTGGCGGCAGCGCACTCGGGTCAGTAGGAAGTGGTGCGCGTTCTGGGGGCGTTGTGTTGGAGTTCAGTCGCTCGCTCCGCTCTTTGGCGTGGCGCTGCGCGCCGGTCGGCCCATAGAGCGACGCACGACATCGAGCACCTCTTCAATGGATTTCTCGGCGTCGCCCTTCTCGGCGGCATCTTTCATGCAACCGCGGATGTGGTCTTCAAGGATCAGGAGGCCAAGCGCATCGACGGCTGCGCGCAACGCCGACGTCTGCTGCAAGATGTCGACGCAGTACTCCTCGCGGTCGACCATGCGCGCAATGCCGCGCACCTGTCCCTCAAGTCGCCGCAGGCGATTAAGGAGGACCTTGCGGTCTTTTGTGTAGCTGTGCCCGACATGTTCTGCCATACCCCCTGAGAGTATCTGATCACGCTGCGGTGCTACGATTCAGACGCAAAGCGGCAAGCCCAAGCAGGGGTGTCAACTGGGGAGGAGCAACCATGGCGGCGAGCCAGAACCCGCACGACGACATCGAGTCGGTACTCATCACCGAGGCGGCGATTGACGCGCGCGTGCGCGAGCTCGGCGCAGAGATTGGCGCGGCGTATACGGGGAACGATTCACTGATCCTTGTCAGCGTGCTGAAGGGCGCCATCGTCTTCGTTGCCGACCTTATGCGCGCTATTCCAGGCAACGTGCAGATTGACCTCATGGAGGTCTCGTCGTACGACGGCGGTAAGAGCACCGAGTCGAGCGGCACCGTGCGCATCCTGAAGGATCTCTCGGGGACGATTGAAGGGCGCGACGTGCTGATCGTTGAGGACATCATTGATACCGGCATCACCTTGAACTACCTCACGAACTACCTCGCGGGGAAGAACCCGCGTTCGGTGAAGATCGTCACCCTGCTCAGTAAGCCCGCGCGGCGAGTGGTTGATATCCCAGTGCAGTGGATGGGCTTTGAGATCCCCGACAAGTTCGTGGTCGGTTACGGGCTCGACTTCGGCGAGCAGTACCGCAACCTGCGCTACGTCGGCGTGCTGAAGCCCTCCATGTACACCTCGACTCCTGGCGAGGAGTAGCTGGGTGAAGCCGATCGGCCGCATCCAGTCGACCTCCGGGGGCCTCTTTCGACGCAGCAGCGGCCGCCGCCTGAGCGGCATTGGCGCCGCAGGTGTGGTGCTCGGCGCACTGCCCGCCTGGTGGACGCTCGCCGCCCCCGGCATACCCGCAACGGTGGGGAACGCCTTTGATACCTACGGTGCGGCTGGGTTCTTCGTTGCGCTTGCCACCCTCTTCCTACTGATTGCCCCAGATGCCTTCGGTGAGCAGCTCCGGTTTGATTGGTGGCCCGTTCACGTGGGGCTCGTAACCGTCGCCACTCTTGGCTTCATCGCCACCCTCATCCGAGCTGCCGTCACTGCGACTGGGTACGACCTGCCCCTCTCCTCCGTCTTCGGAGTCGATCACGCCCCTGGCCTCTGGATCACCCTCATCGCACTGGGAGTCTGGATCTCGGGCGTCGCCCAGATCGTTGACGCGCGGGACGACCGCTAAGCACGATTCGTGCTCAATAGATGGGCGCCACCCCCAACCTGCTAGGGTGTCTAGGTGCAGCCGTGCGCTCCGACGCGCGGGCAGGCGGCCGATACCGGCCCAGCCCCGTCGTAGCAGCTCACGCCACGTTATCTACTAAGAAACCAGAGGTACAAAGTAATGGCACGTAATGTCGCTATTTTCGTAGACGTCGCAAACGTCTTCTACGCAGCAAAGGCTGCAGGCGTTGACATCGATTACGTCACGCTCCTAAAGACCCTCACGGCGAACCGCGATCTTGTTCGCGCCTACGCCTACACCGGTCTTGATCCAGACAACGAGAACCAGAAGGCCTTTCACAACTTCCTCGCGCGCAACAACTACAAGGTTGTCAGCAAGGATGTTCGCAAGTACGGCGACGGTCGCTTTAAGGCGAACCTCGACATCGAACTCGTAGTTGACCTTGTGCGCCTTGCGCCAAAGCTCGACATCGCAGTCGTCATCTCTGGCGACGGCGACTTCGCACCAGCAATTCGTGCGGTGCAAGACATGGGCGTTCGCGTTGAAGTGGTGAGCTTCCGCGCAAACACCAGCAGCGATCTTGTTGAGGTTGCTGACCAGTTTATTGAGATCACTACAATCGCCAAGGTGGAAGCGGGCGCACGAAGCGGTCGCCGCGTCGCCGCAGAGGGCGAAGAGGATCTCTCCATGACAGAGGTCCCCGACAAGCAGTCCGAGGCACCAGCACGACCACGTCGCGTTGGCGCAGCGCCTGAGCGCGAACGAGTTCGCGGCGGACGCACTACACGCACCGCAGCACCACGCACTGGCACACCGGTGCGCCGCTCGTCGGCAATCCGCATTGGCGACACGATGGTCGATGCTGATTCAATTGAGACACTGACACTTGATGATCTCGGGCCAGACGATCTCGCCGCAGGCGCTGAGGCATCACCACAGAACCACGAGGGCGCAGCTGCATTCGGTGAGGACGGCCCACGCCGCCGTCGTCGTCGCGGTGGTCGCGGACGTCGTGGTCGTGGCGGAGTTGGCGGAGACTCACTTGACGGCATTGAGACCATGACGCTCGACGACGCCGATGATGGTGCGCCAGGCGGCGTTCCTGAATATCTCGCCACCGAGCGACGCAGCGTAACGGGTCGCGGACCGGTACGCGCTGCACGTCAGCAGCTCGGCTCCGGACCGTCACGCATTGCCGACGAGGTTGCCCGTTCGCATAAGGACGACACGATTCGTTCAGGTGCGAGCTACAACGACGCCGATGATGGCATCAGCGATGTCTCGCCAGATGTGGCCGCGCTCTTGCAGTCCCAACTGCAGGCGACTGGTCGATCAGCGAGCGAGTCGGCGGCATTCAACGGCAAAGAGGCACCCGTGAGCGGCAAGGGTCGTTCGCGTGGCGGTCGACCAGCACCGAAGAGTGCTGCGAAGCCCGCCGCAAAGGCTGCGGCTAAGCCTGCAGGACGTGTTGCCGCCAAGCCCGCCGCAAAGGTCGCTCTCGTAAAGAAGAGCACCACGCGGCCAAAGGCTAAGGGGAGCAAGGGAGCCTAACGAGATGGCGCGGGCGGTCTCAACGCCGTCTGACGCCGCTCACCCTGCGCGTCGCCCAGCACGCTTCGCAACCCGCGGTCATGACGCCGCCGCCGCGCACCTCGCCGCACTCCTCGCCGACGCACCACCGCACGCCCTGCTGATTGTCGGGCCGCGTGGCGCAGGTGCAGGCACACTCGCCCGAGACGCCGTCGCGACGCTCATGTGCGACGCGCCGGTCGACGGCGGCCCCTGTGGCGCCTGCCGCGCCTGCCGCCTGATCGCCTCAGGAAGCCATACCGATCTCGTGCTCATTTCGCCGTCTGGTGCCTCGGACGAGATCGGTATCGAGCCAATCCGCGCCCTCGCCGCAGGCCTCGCCCTCTTCTCGGTTGAGGGGGGTCGCCGGATCGCGCTGATTGAGCGCGCCGACCGCATGAACGAGGCGGCACAAAACGCGCTGCTCAAGACCCTCGAGGAGCCGCCCTCTCGCACCCACGTGATCTTGGCGGCCGCTGAAGATTCACGGCTCATGCCAACCATTCGCAGTCGCTGCGCGGTGATCCGTATCGGCCTTCCAGACGCGAACCAGGCGAGTGAGCTGCTCGCCGAACGACTCGGCGTTGACGCGCCAACAGCGGTGCGGCTTTTGCGCATGTCGTCTGGTCGACCTGGGCCACTCATTGATGCCGAAGCAACAGGCGACGCGGCACGCGCACACGCGCAGATTCGTCGACAAATTCTCGACTTCACCGCAACCTCACCGCATGCACGGCTAGGCCAGCTTGGCGCGCTGGTCGCCGATGCGCGCGCGCTCCTGGTTGCTGGCGCTGACGACGGCGACGCGGCTGATGGCACCGAGAGTAAAGATGGCAGCGATGATGCGCCAGATGTCGACGCCGAGCCGAAGAAGGTGAGCCCAGCGAAGCGCAGCGCGAAACCGACACCTGCAGAGCGTCGCGCTGCTGCAACGGCACTCTTGCGCCTCTGGCGTGGTGTGGCTCGTGATCTTGCACTAGTGAGCGCCGGTGCGGTGGACCAGATTGCCTTCCCTGAAGACCGCGCAGAGATTGAGGCCGTTGCACACGGACTCCCAACGGCAACATGGGGAGAAGCGTTACGCGCTATTGATAGGGCACTAAGCGCACTTCGTCGTAATGGAAACCCAGAGCTGCTGCTTGATGCAGCGGCGCTCAGCTGGCCAACGCTATGAGTGGCAACTCTCTCACGCATCAGCGGGACCTGCTCGCACGAATCGTTGCGCTCGGCGAAGAGGTTATCGACGCACTCGATCACACGAACGTCGTATCAACACTTGGTGAAGAGGAGCTCGATCGTGCAATCGGTGCCATCGGTGATCGCGCACTTCCCGATGCCGCGACAGCCGCACTTGCATCCGTCGCCGCAAGTATTGAGCGCGTCATCGCTGCAAACGATCCACACCGCGCCATCGATTGGATTGGTATGCAGCCGCGACTTGTGCTGACACTCCTGGCAGCCACGCTGAACCCTGCAAGCCTGCCGAAAGATGTTGTTCCACAAAGTGTCGGCGCAACGGTTGCATCGCGGATTCCTGCGGGGATCTCATTCAGCGATGCTCCACGCGACGGCCGCGCCGTGGTGTACTCAGGGATCCAGGCTGATCCGATACTGCGTCCGCTAGCGGTGGCGATTGCGAACGCCACGCCCGCTGAGCGACTCGTTGCCCGAGCGGTGATGAACGATCCTGAACCGACGACTGCAGAGACAGCGGCGCTCTTCGCCGCACTCCCATCACACCGCACCACCACAGACCCGTTAGTCGTTGGCTCACTAGCAATTGGCGGCAAGGCACAAGCCTCCAACGCGCAGTACCGCGGCGCGGTCGTTGAGGCAACCACCGCTGAGATGCTGCGCCGACGCCCGATGCTTGCTAACGATGCTGATCGCCTAGTGCGACGCGAGCGCCGCTTCGCCATTGACGGCGTCTCTGCCGACCCACACCCGTTTGACGTCACCGTCGAGGCCGGCCCTATCCCAGAGCTGTGGGACTGCAAGTGGGGGGCCCGTGGCATTGATGCGAGCCTGCTCGCCGAGCTTGAAGAAGCGCGCATTCGCGCCGCTGGGAGCAGCGCGCGCATCGCTATTGGTGTTGTGGCATTTGATAACGCCGCGATCGTGGCCGCACGCCTTAGCATCGTGCGTGCTCCACGCGAGAAGACGCGATTCATCACCCTCGAAACCCTCGGACGTCTGGCGGCTGGATGAGCCTCGCCGAGCGACTCACTCCTGGCCTCTCCCCGGATGAGGCCCGCCTCCCGGAGCACGCCCGTTACCGCGACGAGGGCCGCTCCGTGCGCTTTGATGAGTGCAGCCGCGCCGGCACCATGCGCGCCGCGGCAGTGCTCCGCCACGCTCAGGACCTCGCCTGGCAGCACAGCGAGACGCTGGAGTACGGCCGCGCCTGGTATGAATCCCGCGGCGTCGGCTGGGTGGTTCGTAGTGTCGACCTACTCATCGATGAGCCACCTCACTCCAATGAGGCCATGACCGGCACCACTGCCCTGGTTGGCTTCCGCCATGTGATGGCGCGACGCCGCACACGACTCTTTGGCGGCGCTGGCCGCGTGATCGCCGATGCCACCATCGACTGGGTGATGACTGACCGGAGCGGACGACCAGTCCGCTTCCCAGCCGAGTTCGAGCCCTTCGTCACTGAAGTTGGCGCCACCTTCACCCCCGAGAAGATCCCCGCAGAACCATCCGGCGATACGCCAGGCGTCGACGTGACCGTGCCACTTCGCGTCGCTGACTTCGACCCACTCGGTCATGTGAACAATGCCGCCTGGCTCGAGATTGCCGAAGAGGCGCTCAACGCAGCTGCACCGGCACAACTGAGCGCACCACGTCGCCGCATTCGACTGGAGTACCTTGGCCTCACAACTGGCACCACCGTGCACTGCACCGTTCGCGCCACCGCGAACGAGGCACGCGTCGATATCAATGATGAAGGGGGCACTGCGCTCGTGCGCGCACTCTTCGACGTTGTCGCGTAGTCTAATCTGATGAAGTCTCGCATTACCGCCGCACTCCTCGCGCTGCTCGTGAGCGCAACGCTCGCTGTGCCTGCACCGGTCAGCGCGGCTACGAGTGCCGCCAAAGCGTGCAAAACCAACAACACCAAGCTTGGGCTACTCACCGCACTCGATTGCATCGCAGTAGTAGATGAGCACATTGGCGGATATGACCGCAAGCTCTTCAAGCATTGGGTTGATGCGAATGGCAACGGCAAGAACACCCGTGCGGAGGTGCTCATCGCTGAATCTCTGATCTCTGTGCACTTCTCTTCAACTGGTAAGACGGTCAGCACAGGAAAGTGGCTAAGCCTCTACGACGGAGAAACATGGACGCGCGCCTCTGACGTTGATATTGATCACGTCGTTGCACTCGGTGAAGCGTGGCGTTCCGGTGCATGGAAGTGGTCAAGCTCGCGACGACAGGCCTACGCAAACGACTTAGGGGTTGCATGGACGCTGCGCGCAGTGACCGATAACGTGAATCAGTCAAAGAGCGACGACGATCCAACCTACTGGCTCCCACCACTTGAATCGGCAAACTGCGTTTATCTGACGGAGTGGGTCGCCGTAAAAATTCGTTGGAAGCTCACTGTTGATGCAGAGGAGCGCCAGTCAATCCGCGACGGCTGGCTTGATGCTCGCTGCTTTGCGCTCGGCAAGCCACCGATGGTTACAGTAAAGATCGCACCGTAGCTAGAGGCCGAGGTTCGGTCCATCTCCACCCTTACGCCCGCGACGACGCTTCTTCTCAGGCGCAGCACCCTTGCTTGGCATTCCAATCTCGACCGGTTTAATCGGTTTGCGTAGGCCACCGCGCGCCTGTGCTGCAGCAACCGCCGCAGATGGTGCAAAGCCAGATGGCGTTGGTGGCATCTCTGTGCGTTGTCGTGGCGCGGGTCGATCTGGTCGGCGCACGATGATCGAACCCTGTGGCGCGCGACGCAGCTGGCGCACCCCCTCGCGCGGTTGTGCGCGATAGGCGATCAACCAGAGAAGTCCGAGTGCGGCAGGAACATAGAAGAGGCGCTCGTCGGTGCCACTCAGGCCAACAACCACAGCGCCAAGGTTGACGGCTGCAGCAACAAGCAAGAGCGGCCGGCGCAGCAGCGGAACAGCGACGAGATCTTGGTCTGCCATGGGGAGGAGTCTACTCCGTGTGGTGCGCCCGACAGGATTCGAACCTGCGACCTTCTCCTTCGGAGGGAGACGCTCTAATCCACTGAGCTACGAGCGCGAGGGGTGGCGAGTTTATCAGGGGCGTGAGGGCCAAAAAGGCGAGAGAAAATAAATGAGGCGACCCCCTTTGACAGGAGTCGCCTCAAGCCGATCCGCTTGTGGGACGAACAAGTCAGCCCCGCCCGCAACGCTCAAAGAGCATCTATCACGTCGCCTATAGCGACTACCCTAACCCACCTACCCATGGTCTTTGAACAAGAACAGCTAGCAAGAGGATACTCCCTCGAAGCGCGGATTCCAACCCCCTGGCACACCTTGTGCCGAGTGTGAGAGCTAGGCGATCGTCACCGTGGTCATCTTGACCGGCTCCAGTGGGCGGTCGCCTGGGCCCGTGGCCCCCTTGGCGATCGCGTCGACCGTGGCGAGACCCGAGGTGACCATGCCGAAGATCGTGTACTTCGGCGGCAGGCTGGCAAGGTCATCGAGGCAGATGAAGAACTGGCTCCCGTTCGTGTTTGGCCCTGAGTTGGCCATCGCCACCGTGCCGCGGGCGTAGCCCATCGTCACCGGCTCATCGTCGAACTTGTAGCCTGGCCCGCCCATGCCGGTTCCATCAGGGTCGCCGCCCTGGATCACGAAGCCGGGAACAACGCGGTGGAAGATCACCCCGTCGTAGAAGCCCTTCTTCGCTAGGGTCACGAAGTTCTCAACGGTCTTCGGTGCCGCATCGTCAAGGAGCTCAAACTCGATGACGCCGACGGTCGTCTCAATCTTGGCGGTTGCCATTCCATCTCTCCTCTGTGGCGCAGGGCCACGTGGTCGGCTGGTGCCGACGATGTGCAGAGTTTACCCGCGAACGATCAGTTGCGCGGGCGAGCTAGGGCGCAGAAGGGGTAACGGTCGTCGAGATGATCTTCGGGGGATCAATCGGGCGATCTTCCCCATTGCGCTCTAGTGCAGCAATGGCGTCAACGACATCCATGCCAGAAATGACCTCACCCATGATTGCGTAGGTGCGAGCGCTCTCAAGTGGCACCGCTGCCGCGTCGTCAAGGATTACAAAGAACTGGCTCCCCTGTGAGTCGGGCTGACTCGATCGTGCCATCGCGATCACACCGCGGCGATACGTGCCGACGACCGGCTCATCTTTGATGAAGTAGCCCGGACCGCCCGAACCAGTGCCCGTTGGGTCGCCACCCTGAATCACAAACGGCGTGCCGTCCGCCATGTAGGCGATGCGGTGGAAGATCACGTTGTCGTAGAAGTGGCAGCTCGCAAGTGCGGTTAGGTTGCTCACCGCGATGGGCGAGTTCTTCACCGCAAGCCGCACTACGAATGTGCCGAGTGATGTTTCAAACGCAATATCGTTCGATGCGTCAGCACTGAGCGTCTCGGGCTGCGACGTTGGACAGCCCTTTGCGTTCGTTGATGCGCTTGGAGATACGTCGGCACCACACGCGCTCAGCGTGAGCGTTGCGATAAGAGCGAGCGCTACAACGGTGCTTCGCATGCTGCTACGAATTTGAACGACGAGCAGTTCGAAGAATCGTGACAGCCATCGCTGCCATCAACAGCACCTGCCCGATGACGATCTCAATCGTAGGAATCTGATTGAGGAGCAACGCTGCAAGAATCGTTGCCGTTGGTGGCATGGCGAGTGCGCCGAGCGAACCGGTGGTGGCGCTTGTTGCGCGAACGCCTGAGACAAAGAGCGCGTAGGCGAGACAGGTTGCAATCAGTGCGAGGTAGGCGAACTGAAGCCCTGGAACAAGCAGATCCTTACCAGCGAGATCAGGAAGCTTCACTCCAACAACAGTTGACACGACTGCGAGTACGGCGAATCCACCAGTGGCAGCGAGCGCAACAAGTTCCAGTGGATGAATGCCCGCAGCGAGTCGGCGCACGAGCACAATGTATGAGGCGTAGCCGACCATGCAGGCGAGCGACCAGAGGATGCCCACCTGGAATGTGGCTTCCTTCCCAGGGACCGCGCCATTTGCGGCAATCACAATGGTGCCAATCGCCGCGAAGATGATGGCCCCAATGATCATGCGGTCGGGCCGCTCGCGCAGCAGGATCACACTCAGCGCGGCGACGAGTACTGGTGCGAGGCAGAGCTCAATGGCTGTGGCGATGCCAACGCCGGCGTTCGTTACCGCTTCGACATACGCGTATTGGAAAAATGCCTGCACGAGCCCGAGCCCGAGACCGAGTGCAAGCACCCGACCAGGAAGGCGGAAGGCGCCACGACCGAGCAGAATGCGTGCCGTGATGGCAGCGGCTGGGGCAGTAATTCCCAGGCGTACGACGACCAGCACGAGGGAGCTGAGCGTGCTTGGACCCCCATCGGCGCCAGGGAAGGCAGCCTTGAGCTGACCAGTGACGACGCCGATCGTGCCCCAGAGGATGCCCGTGAGGATGACGGCACCGAGCCCCGCGAGGGGGCTCAGCGCGAGTGGTTCGTTGATGCGCTTTGCAGTTGCCATGCGGGGGAGTCTACGCGAGGCGCGCAGCATGTGCGCGCTACTGCGCTGGGTCAGAGACTTTTGAGGCTTCCTCAAAATCAATCGCGCCTGAGAGGAGTGCCTCGCCCAAGATCAGGGTGGCGACCCCAGCATCGCGGAGTCGTCGCACACCATCGAGGTCGCTGACGCCCCCCGCAACGCTCAGTTCCATTCCTGGTTGACGCGCCGCCAGGCTGGCAAACGCCGCGCTCTCGCTCGCGTTACCACCGTGACTCAGCACGATGCGTGTCACCCCTGCCGCAGCGAGCTCATCAATGAGGCTCTCCGCTGTTGGGGCGCTCGAGCGCTTCCAGTTGAACGAAGCGATTCGGTCTGGCCGCGGATCAAAGCCAACCGCAAGCCAGTCGCCTGCAGCGGCGATGCAGGCCGACAGCTTCTCCGGTTCGTCGATGAGCGCAAGGGAGATCACCGCGCGCGTTGCCCCCGCTGCGAATGCAATGCGAATCGCTTCGGGTGACTCTAGCCCGCCGGCAACCTGTAGTGGCGTTGCGACGAGGCTTGCAACTGCGCCAATTGATTCAATATTGATCGGCGCCGCCGCGCGGGCGCCATCAAAGTCCACAAGATGGATCAGCGTTGCACCACGATCGACAAAGTGCCGTGCAATGCGCGCTGGCTGATCTGTTGGTGCACCAACACCTGTTGCGGCGCCAGGCCAGAAGACAATGCGAGAGCGACCCTTCTCAAGATCAATAGATGGAACGATGCGCATCGGCTGCGCAGCGCTACGCGGTTTCGGTCAGTGCTGCAGCAGTCGCCGCGATCGTCTTGGTGATTTCATCATCACCAATCCCATAGTGCGTTACCGCGCGAATCTGTCCGTGCGTGTACGCAACCATCAGCACGCCACGCTTCTCCAGCGCATCGAGGAAACGTGTACGGCGCGGGATGCCACCGGTAACCTTGAAGATCACAAAGTTCGTTGCAACGCGCGCAGGATCAAGGCGCTCACCTTCCGGCTGCGCATTATGCCCAGGGGAGATCACATCAGGAAGTACTGCGATCTCGGTAGCGAGACGTCGTGCGTTGACGTGATCTTCGGCGAGTCGCTTCACCGTGCCCTCTGGTCCATCAGAGAGCGCAACGAGTCCGGCAGCGGCAAGAACGCCAACCTGTCGCATGCCGCCGCCAAGAAGCTTGCGCGCGCGACGCGCCTTCCAGATGAACTCCTTACTGCCAACGACCACGCTGCCGATCGGCGCAGCGAGACCCTTACTTAGGCAGAAGGTCACACTGTCGGCATCGGCAACGAGCTCACGTGCAGAGACACCAAGCTCGACAACGGCATTGAAGAGGCGCGCACCATCAACGTGAATTGGAATACCGTGCGGCTTCAGCGCCGCGCGAAGCTCGCGCATGTAGGCCGGAGTAATCGGTCGGCTGAAGGTGTGGGCGTGGCAGTTCTCAACGATAACGAGCGAGGTGATGGCGCTATGTGGGTCGGATGCGTCTTGGATCGCCTCGAGGACATCGGCGATCGGCATCTCTCCGTTGGGGCTCTCTTGAATAACGCGAAGTCCGGCACCGGCGACCACGGCGTAGTTGGCCGCCTCGTCGTTCGGAATGTGCCCTTCGGCGGGGGTAATGATCTCGCCGCCGCGTGGCACGTGGGCCATGACAGCGACGAGGTTCCCCATGGTGCCCGAGGCGACGAAGAGGCCGGCCTCCTTGCCCAATAGGTCAGCAGCACGCTGCTCCAAGGCGGCGACGGTCGGATCGTCCTCAAAGACGTCGTCGCCGACCTCAGCCTCCGCCATGGCGCGGCGCATCTCAGGGGTTGGGTGGCTCCGTATCCCATAGTCGGATCCTACCCCCTCTGGTAGGCTTCGCAGTCCTGTCGCGGACCCGTGGTGTAGCGGCCCAACATGCCAGCCTGTCACGCTGGAGATCGCCGGTTCGAATCCGGTCGGGTCCGCCAGGAAACCTCTCACCCTGGGCTCCTCCTTTACGATGACCCCATGCCTCGTGAGATCCCTGTATCGGATGGATTCCCGCCCAGCGAGCGAACGCGCGTGCGCCGCCTTCCAGAGCGTGGGCACTACGAGCGGGCCGATATCTACCCAGTTGTCGACGCCGCTCTCACCTGCACCGTCGCCTACCTCCTTGATGGTCGCCCGCACGCCACCGCCACGGCACACTGGCGTGACGGCGACCGTCTCTACTGGCACGGTTCGGCGGCGAGCCGCTTCCTTAAGTCTGTGGTCGGCACTGAGGTGTGCATCTCTATTCACCTGACCGACGGCATCGTGCTCGCACGCAGCGGGTTTGACAGTTCGTTCAACTACCGATCAGCCACGCTGTTCGGCATCTGCGAAGAGATCACCGGCGACGAGAAGGTGGCGCAACTCGATGTGTTCATCAACAAGTTGATTCCAGGCCGTGCGAAAGAGCTGCGTGCGTCAACCGAGCAAGAGTTAAAAGCCACCACCATGCTCGGCATGAACATCACCGAAGCATCGGGAAAGATTCGTAATGGGGGCGTGGATGACAATCCAGACGATGCACAAGAAAAGATTTGGGCAGGAGTGCTTGAGGTAAACACGTACTATGGCGCGCTCCACCCAGACGAAGATACGCCAGTGATTGCGGAGCCGAGCGCAAACCTTTCAGGGTTGACTGGCAAGAAACTGTAGTCGGAGAGGGCTCAGCCTCCGGCGATCTGCTCGCCGCCGTCAATCGTGATGGTGTTTCCCGTGACCCAGCTCATCCCAGGTGCCGAGAGGGCAACAATGGCGTGACCAACGTCATCAGGTGTGGTGAGTCGCTTCCCTGGATGCTTCTTCATCACTACGTCAATCCAGTCTTGGCTTCCTGGAATCTTGCGGAGGGCTGGGGTATCGACGACGCCTGGACGCAGCGCCGTGACGGTTGCGCCAGGCACGAGCCGCGCAAGCTCAAGGGCCAGCTGACGGCAGTGCGCCTCAACTGCGGCTTTCGCTGCGGAGACGGCGCCGTACATCGGCACCGCCTTCGAGGCGCCCTCAGATGAGGTGGCGAAGATTCGAGTCGTGTTGCCGATCAGACCTGCGGCGTACAGGTCCTGCGTCCAATAGACCAGGGAGTGCGCCATGACGTCAGAGGTCATATCCATCTGCTTGCGGGTAATCAGCGGCGTCTCGCCGTCGGGGAGGAAGGGCTGCAGGCTGCCGAATGCGAGCGAGTGAACGACGATCCCGAGCTGAGGGGTGAGGCCAGCCGCGCGGGCAGCAGCGAATTTCTCAGATAGCCGAGCAATGACCTCACCGCGCTTCTCGTCGTCGGCGGCGTTGCCGCGGATGTAGAGGGCCTCGACGCCGGTCGCCTTTACTGCGGCAATGGCCGCATCAAGCTTCTCGCCGCGGGAGCGACCCAGGTAGACGCCACAGATGTTGTAGCCGTCCTCGGCCGCCAGGCGTGCTGTCGCCTCGCCAATGCCGCTGGAGGCGCCCAGAATGAGCGCCCAGCGCTGGACCTTTGGATCGGTTGCTCCCATCAGGCACCTCCCTCGTGCGGCGCCATGCGCCGCGTAGGGTCAGGGTAGCCGACCCACTCCGCCCTGTGCGCGTACGATCAGAGCATGGATAGCAGCGGTCGACTGATTCTCATGGCGGTACACGCCCACCCCGACGACGAGACGATCAGCATGGGTGGAACCCTTGCCACCTACGCCGCC
>JAPLHR010000029.1 GCA_026389535.1 Chloroflexota bacterium | reverse complement strand
GGCGCACGCATTCGGGCGTTGGGTGGTGGCACCGAACGCCTCGAGGCTGAGGTGCGCACTGCACTCCCTGACCTGATCGTTGATCGTCTCGACGCGGATGCCGCATCGGCGATCGGCTCGGGCGACCGCATCTTGGACGCGTTTCGTAGTGGTCGCACGCAGATCCTGGTCGGCACCGCTCTCGCCGCGAAGGCACTCGATCTGCCGGCGCTGGCGCTGGTCGGCATCGTTTCGGCCGACACGGGCCTCCTGCTCCCTGACGAACGTGCGGCGGAACGCGCCGTGGCGCTCGTAGTGCAGGCGGTTGGTCGACTCGGACGTGGCGCACATGAGGGTGTGGCGGTGATCCAAAGCTATCGCCCAGAGGACCCAGCCATCACGGCGGCGGTGGAGATCGCCCGTGGGGGGAGTGTGGATGCTTGGCGTGCCGGTGAGATTGGGCTGCGGAAGGCAGCCGGCGGCGCGCCGTTCCTTCGCACCGTAAAAGTGAGTGCGGCGGCGGCAACCGCGGCCGCGGCGCGACGCAGCATTGAGGGGCTGGCGGCCACCCTCCGCGCCGCCGCTGCAGCGTCGGGGGATGATCAGGCGCGCATCCTTGGACCGATTCCCGCCTGGGTGCCACGGCGGGCTGGGCGCTGGCGGGAGAACCTGATCCTTCGGGCCGTGGACCTTGAGCGGTATCTGCCGCTGATTCGTGGACGCGACCTCACGGTCGATGTGGATCCAGAGACGCTCCTGTAGCGCTTGCTAGAATCTCGCGATGAGTGTTCGTCCGATCCTGCTCCTCGGTGACCCGCGGCTCCGCCTCCCTGGCGCGCCCGTGGAGAGTTTCGGCAAGCTGCTGCACTCCCTTCTCGATGATCTCGCCCACACGATGCGCGCCGCGCCAGGGGTCGGACTCGCCGCTCCACAACTGGGTGAGCCGATGAACGTCGCCGTTGTGGAGGCGAAGGGGAAGACCTACGAGCTGGTAAACCCACGCATCGTGCGCGACACCGGCGACCAGACCGACCTTGAGGGCTGCCTCTCGATTCCTGGATACGTCGCTGAGATCACGCGAAGAGAGCGCGTCTGGGTTGAGGCGCAGGATCGCAACGGCCGCCCGTACAAGTTCAGCGAGCAGGGGTTCTTGTCGCGCGCAGTGCAGCATGAACTCGACCACCTCGCCGGAACCCTCTATATCGATTACCTCGACTCCATGGATCAGCTCATCGCCGTCGATGAGGACGACGACGAGGAGCCAGATAATTCACTTGAGGCCGCCGCGGTTGCACGGCGCCGCAAGGTGCTGCGAGGGCATAGTCACAAGTAGTCGTCTGATCCTATTTGGCAGTGGCGGATTCGCCGTCCCGTCGTTCCGCGCCGTTGCATCGGACCCCCGTTTTGAAATCGCCGCTGTGGTAACGGCGCCACCACGCGCCGCCGGCCGAAGCGGTGCACTCTCGCCGACTCCTGTCGACACCTGGGCACGCGACGCCGGACTGCGGGTCGAACACGTCGCTAAGGTCCGTGACGCCGCGCAGATTGAAATGATTAGATCTATCGGCGCAGAGGCGGCGCTGCTTGCGGATTTCGGTCAGATCATTCCTGCGGCGCTCCTGGATCACTACCCGCGCGGCATCGTCAACCTGCATCCGTCACTTCTGCCGCGACATCGCGGCGCAAGCCCGATTCCCGCAACGATCCTCGCTGGCGATCGCGAGACGGGAGTCACCACGATCGTCATGGATCAAGGGGTCGACACAGGGCCAATCATTACCGTGCAGCATCTGCGACCGCGTCCAGCTGTCACGGCCGCCGAGCTTGAGGTGGAACTCGCCGAACTCGCCGCCGTGGGCGTCGCCGACAACCTTGCAACATGGCTGCAGGGGAGTGAGGCGGCACGCCCCCAGGACGTCGATGGTGCGACACAGACGACGCGCCTCGCCCGTGCCGATGGTCGGATTGGCGCAGCAGCGACCTCCGAGTTGGCGCTGCGCATGTGGCGGGCGTATCAGCCATGGCCAGGCGTCTGGGTTGAGATCCCTGGCCTGGTCGAACGGCTGATCCTGTCGAGCGTCAGCCCGGCAGAGGGAGGCGCTCGAGTCGCCCCAGGTGGGCTCGAGCTGCACGACGGCACCCTGCTCCTTGGCCTTGCGGGTGGAACGCTGCGCCTTGACCGCGTGACCCCCGCTGGCGGCAAGAGCATGACGGGAGGGGAGTTCGCAAGAGGGCGTCAAGGGGAACTCGCTGCGCATGGGAGAATCGCAGAATGAAAGAGACAGTGGCAGCAGGAGGATCGCAGCGGCCACTCAGCCTCTCTGACCTCAACGTGAACCAGCTCGCCGCGCGAGTGAGCGACCTCGGCGCTGAGTCGTATCGGGTCACACAGGTTCTCGATGGTGCGTGGCGCTCCGTAGCTACCTCCTGGAGCGAGGTGACAACACTCGGAAAGCCGCTCCAAGAGCGTTTGGCGGGCGAGATCCGCTTCAGTGCCTTTGATGAGATTGAGCGACAAGAGGCCGAAGATGGTGCCACCACGAAGTTGCTCCTCACCCTCTCTGATGGAGCGAAGGTCGAGGCGGTGTTAATGCGCTCTCCCGCTGATCCACGCCGTGGATCAGGGCCGCGTGCCACCGTCTGTGTCTCCAGTCAGGCGGGATGCGCGGTCGGCTGCCCGTTCTGTGCCACGGGTGAGCTCGGCTTCACCCGCAATCTCAGCGCCGGCGAGATCCAAGATCAGGTGCGCATTGCACGCCAGATCCTCCGCACCGAGGAGCGCGAGCTCACCAACGTTGTCTACATGGGAATGGGGGAGCCGCTGCAGAATATTGATGCCGTCTTTGCGTCCATTGACGGCCTCACCGATCCGGCACGGGGCGGGATCGGTCAGCGCCGCATCACCGTCTCCACCAGCGGCGTCGTGCCGGGGATTGAGCGACTCGCCAAGCAGCGCCCGCAGATCACCCTCGCCGTCTCTCTTCATGCGGCACGCAACCCGCTGCGCGATCTCCTTGTACCGCTCAATCGCAAGTGGCCAGTTGAGGCGGTCATCGCCGCTGCCGACGGACATTCGCGTGCGACGGGGCGCCGCACCACCTACGAGGTCACGATGATTGACGGCATCAATGACCGAGCGGAGGATTCAGCGGCACTCGCCTCACTGCTGCGCGGGAGCGGCGCGCATGTGAACTTGATCCCCATGAACGCCGTTGCGCATACCCCTTGGCAAGAGTCCAAGCCTGAGCGAATCGAGCAGATCGCCAATCAGCTTCGGGCCGCGGGACTCACCGTCACCGTGCGCCGCAATCGCGGCCGCGAGGCGGGCGCCGCATGTGGGCAGCTCGCCGCCGAGAAGGCGGGCGCACCGACACCTAACGCCGTTGCCCGTCGTCGCGAGCTACTGGTAGCGGCGAGCGCCGCCGCCCTGCAAGGGCAGCGCACCGCACAGCCGATTGCCCCATCCGGACCGCTGGGCGGTGATGCATGAGCGGCGCACGCATCGAAATTGCCGCGAGTATCCTGAACGCTGACCTCGGCGCGCTCCGCGAGGCGGTGCAGGCGGCAGAGGCGGCGGGTGTTGACCGGATCCATCTCGACATCATGGATGGCCACTTCGTGCCAAACCTCACGTTTGGCCTCGCAACAGTTGAGGCGCTGCGCTCCGCAACCAAACTTCCGTTTGATGCGCACCTGATGATTCTCTCGCCGGGACTGTGGGCGACCCGCTACGTTGATGCTGGGTGTGAATCGGTCGCGATCCATGTTGAGGCGCCAGACCAGCACCGAGTGACCCTCGATGCGATTCGTGACAGCGGCGGGCGCGCCGGACTCGCACTTGACCCCGAGACGCCGATCGAGTCGCTGGTCCCATTTCGCGAGCAGCTGGACTTCGCCCTCGTCATGACCGTCAAGTCAGGATTTGGCGGTCAGTCGTATCGGCCCGAGGCTGCAGCACGCATGGCCGCGATCCGGGCACTTGTCGGTGAGCGAGATGGCCACCCGCTGCCACTCCATGTTGACGGCGGCATCAGCGCGACAACGGCGGGAGGCGCTGCGCGAGATGGGGCAGACCTACTGGTCGTCGGCAGCGCGCTCTTCTCGGCGCAGGACGCCAACGGTATGGGTGGAGCGGTTCGTGCGATCCGGGAGTCGGCGACCCGCTAGGGCCGCGGTCGACTTAGGCGCCTTTGCTGGCCGTGCGACGGCAGCGGGTGCAGACCAGGACGCGCTTCGTGTTCGTTCCAACGGCGATCACCGTTGGCTGCAGGTTGGCGCGGAAGCGGCGGTGAGCCCGGACGCGGTTCATCCCGACCGACTGGGGGTTGAAACCCGCGATCGAATCCTTGCCGCAGAGGGTGCAGAAGCGAGCCATCTCTAATCTCCTTACGTGGTGGGGCTCCCAGTGGGACACGCCCGTCGTTCGTGCCGTATCGTAGCAGGTACGTCCGAAGCCTTGCCCAGGCTCGGCCAAGGGAGGGAGCCCGCATGAGTCGTACTGAGCAGATCCAAGCGGCCGCAGGGGTCACCCTGAGATGAGCCGTAAGAGCTGGGATGGCGTCGAGCTGATGGCCGCCCTCCGATCGGGCCTCGAGCGCCTGGAGAGCCGCGTCGAGGAGGTCAATGCCCTCAACGTCTTCCCCGTACCCGATGGCGACACGGGGACCAACATGCTGGCAACCCTGAAGGCCGCCATCGCTGAAGGCGACGCCTCGCTGGCGACCGGGGTGACGGCGATCGACGAGGTAAGTGCCGCGGTGGCACGTGGCGCTCTCCTTGGTGCGCGGGGCAACTCGGGCGTCCTTCTCTCGCAGATCCTCCGTGGACTCCCGCAGGCGGTCCGTGGCCGCCAGCGCGCCCGGGCAACCGAGATCGCGCAGTCGCTCTCACTCGGCGTGCTGCACGCCTACTCGGCGGTGGCGACACCGACAGAGGGGACGATCCTCACCGTGGCACGTGAGGTGGCCGCTGCAGCGATGAAGGAGTCGGAGGGGGCATCAGAGCTGCGCCCATTCCTCGAGCACATCGCCGCCGCCGCTCGCATCTCTGTAGAGAAGACGCCGACCCTGCTGGCCGTCCTCCGCGAAGCTGGCGTCGTTGACTCTGGCGGCGCAGGGTTGCAACTCATCCTTGAAGGGATTGCCAATGTGCCCTCGGTTGCTCCGTCACGGGGCACCGTCGAGGCGGAGCGTCGGAGCTCCACACTCCCATCTTCTAAACCCGCCACCGCTGCAACGCCAGTCGCGCCAGTCGATGCCGCTCCAACAGAGTTCGGCTACGAGACCGTCTTCATCCTGAGCTCGCCAACTACACCGCTGGACCTCGCCGCGATTCGCGCGCACCTGGAGACGATCGGGGAGAGCGTGTTGGTTGCAGGCGACGAGGTGACCTGCAAGGTGCACGTGCACAACCTTCGACCGGATGAGGTCTTAGCGTATGGGATCAGCCTCGGCGATGTTCGCGCCGTCACGATTGAGAACCTCGACCAGCAGAGTGCCGAACGGGCGACTGGGCATGCGGCGTTCAATCAGTTGGCCGATGGACCACTGAGCGCCTCCCCACGCCCTGCAGCCGCGTCGCTCGGCCGCGGAACCTCCATCGTTGCCGTTGCCGCCGGAGCAGGTCTCGGCGATATCTTGCGCTCGGCCGGCGCGTCGCAGATCGTTCACGGTGGTCAGACAGAGAATCCCTCTGCGGCGGAGATCGCATCAGCAATCGCCCATGCGGGCACCGAGTTCGTTGTCGTTCTTCCGAACAACAGCAACATCGTGTTGGCGGCACGCCAGGCAGCTGACCTCTCAGCGGCGAACGTCGTGGTCATTCCGACCCGCAATGCCGCCGAAGGGATTGCCGCGCTCCTCTCGTGGGACCCATCCCTCTCGCTTGAGGAGCTCGTCCCGCGCATGGAGGCGGCTCGTGCCGCTGCGCGCACCTTCCGCGTCGTTGCGGCGGTGCGCGACGCCGTTGTTCGTGGCGTGGCGGTTAAGGCCGGCCAGATCATGGCGCTCGACCCAGTCGACGGGATTATCGCAACGGGGAGCAGCGATGTTGAGTCCATCGTTGCGGCGCTCGCAGGGCAGTCGGCAGATCTGATCACCCTCTACGTTGGCGCCGATGTCACCGACGAGCAGGCCACCGAGTTTGTGAGCGCGGTGCGTGGTGCGATCGCTGGAGTCGAGGTCGACCTGCAGCGCGGTGGCCAACCAATCGAACGGGTGCTCGTGAGCTTGGAGTGACCGTCGACCCGGGCGAACTCCCACTGAAAGGGCTCGCCCTCCCTGGCGGCTCGAGTCTTCTTCGAGGCCTAGCGAAACTGGGCGTCACCACCGTTGCCGACCTGCTCACCTATCTGCCGCGTCGCTATGAGGATCGCCGCGAGATCACGCCGATCGCGGATCTTGCTGGAGGAACTAGCGCCACGATCTCAGCGCGTGTGAGCGACCTTCGGGTGGAGAAGACCTGGCGTCGCGGCGTTCAGCGCACGATTGCAACGCTCGTCGACGACTCAGGGGCGGTCGATGCCATCTGGTACGGGCGGCGGTTCATTGAGCGACGACTGACGGTTGGGACGACGATTGTCGCCACCGGGCGCGTGAAGGCGATGGGGTGGACGAAGCAACTTGAAGCGCCAGAGTTCAGTCCGGTTGGCGGGGGAGACCAGGTCAGCGCCGGCCGCATCGTTCCTATGTATCGGCTGACTCGTGGTGTAACGGCGCTGAGCCTGCGTCGGGCGGTACGGGCACTCCTGGACCAGTTCGGCGCCGATCTTGTTGATCCGCTGCCAGAGGGGGTGCTGTCACGTAACGGGCTCCTGCCACTCGCGCAGGCAATTGAGGCGCTGCACTGGCCAGAGGAGTTTGACCTTCGAGATACGGCACTGCGCCGCCTTGCCTTTGATGAGCTGCTCGCGGTGCAGATCGCGCTCGTGCATCGCAGTCGGCGGCGTGCTGGTGGTGGCGCATTCAGCATTAGGCCAACCAAAGCGGAACTGACCACGATCGAATCGGCAATCTTGGGCGGCATCGGCGGCGCATCACCTAAGTCCAGCACACCGTGGACGGGTGATCAGCGGCGTGCAATTGACGAGATCCTTGCCGACCTTGCGACGGGGTCGCCGATGCTGCGCCTCCTGCAGGGCGATGTGGGCACCGGTAAGACTGCGGTCGCCTTCGTTGCCGCCGCCGCCACGGCGGCCGCTGGGCATCAGAGCGCCCTCCTGGCACCGACAGAACTGCTGGCTCGTCAGCACGCTGCGACGGCGAAGCGACTCCTCGCCCCACTCGGCATTGAGGTTGCGCTGGTGTTGGGCGGAGCGCCTGTCGCTGAACGCCGAGCGGCGCGCACAGCGGCCGCTGGTGGCCGCGCAGCGCTGGTCATCGGCACGCACGCCCTCTTCGCTGAGGGGACGCAGTTCGCCTCACTCGGCCTGGTCGTCGTTGACGAGCAGCACCGCTTCGGTGTGGAGGAGCGGGCGAAGCTCCTCTCCAAGGCATCACGCGAGCCACACCTGCTCCTGATGACCGCAACGCCAATCCCTCGCACCATCGCGCAGCTCCTCTATGCCGACGTTGCCTCTTCGGAGCTGCGAGAGCTCCCCGCGGGGCGCCAGCCGATCCGCACCGCGATTCGCACTAGCGCCGATCTGGAGCGTGTCTGGACCTTTGTGGATGAGGAGGCAGAGGCTGGCCGACAGACCTTTGTGGTCGTCCCACGCATTGCCGACGCCGACTCAGGCGGCGAGCCGGAGCAGGGGACCACCTTTGATGACGATCTCGACGCCGGCAGCGCAACGGGGGTTGAGGCCCAGGCGGAACTACTCCGCGAGCGCCTGCCGCATCGCCGTATCGGCGTCGTTCACGGGCAACAGCGCGCCGCTGAGCGTACCGTCGCCATGCAGGCATTTGTTGCTGGCGAAACCGACGTGCTCGTCGGCACCACGGTGATTGAGGTGGGCGTTGATGTGCCAGCCGCCAGCGTGATGGTGATCCTGGAGGCGGAGCGATTCGGCTTGGCGACCCTGCATCAGCTTCGTGGTCGTGTCGGCCGCGGTGGCGATAAGGGGTGGTGCATTCTGGTGAGCGACAGTGATGACGAGGTAGCCGTTGCGCGGCTTCAGGCGATCGAGTCAACTCGTGATGGCTTCCTGCTCGCAGAGCAAGACATCGCGCTGCGCGGGGAGGGGAGTGTTCTCGGAACCTCACAGAGCGGCCTCCCGCCGTTGCGTATCGCAACGCTGGCCCGCGCCGAAGATCGAGCCCTCGCCCTTGTTGCGCGAACGGAGGCCGAGCGACTGCTTGATCAGCGCGGCGAGGCAGAGGGCGAGGCGGCGCTGCTCGTTCAGTCGTATGCACGCGGCTGGCCGATTGGGCGGGCGACGGGTGCGGCGCTTACCGAGAGTGCGCCGGTATGACCGCACAGGGAGGAACTCTCCGAATCATTGCGGGTGACCATCGTGGTCGACGCATCGCGGTACCGCCAGCTGGTACCCGGCCGATGACTGATCGAGTGCGCGAGTCGCTCTTTGGGGTGCTTGAGCCGCGGATCGTTGGGGCAAGATTCGCCGATCTCTGCGCGGGGAGTGGCGCGGTCGGCATTGAAGCGTTGAGCCGCGGCGCCGTTCACGCGCTCTTTGTTGAGCGCTCTCGCGATGCCGTGGCAATCATTCAAGCGAATCTGTTGGCACTCAAGCTGACAGAACGAGCAACCCTCCAGGGCGCCGATGCGCTGGTCGCCCTTGAGGCACCAGGCGCCTCCTTCGATCTGATCGTTGCCGATCCCCCCTACGACGACGCCGCGCTGGCGGAGGGGATCCTGGCACGCTGTGCAGCCCCTGGTGGCCCGCTCGCCGACGAGGGGCTCCTTGCGCTCACCGGGCGCACGCGACCGGGCAACCTCCCCCTAGCGCTCCCTGAAGGACTACGATGTGTGCGGACGCTGATCTACGGCGACAGTTGCGTAGATCTGCTGGAACGCAACGAGACAACGCGAGCGGAGGTTTGCAATGAGTGAACGAGTGGCGCTCTATCCGGGCAGTTTCGATCCCGTGACGTTTGGCCACATCGACCTGATCCGTCGCAGCCTTGCGATCGCTGATCGTCTCGTCGTTGCTATCCTGCCGAACTCTGACAAAGAGGCACTCCTCACCCTTGATGAGCGCACCGCTCTCCTGCGAAGCGTGATTGATGCTGAGCTCGGCGCTGCGAGCGCACGAGTGCAGATCCTCTCCGCATCAAATCTCGCCGTCCGCGTCGCCGCCGAAGCGGGGGCAACCCTGATTATTCGTGGTCTCCGCGCCGGCTCCGACTTTGAGGCCGAGCTGCGCATGGCGCACGCTAATCGCCTGCTCGCCCCAGAGATTGAGACCGCCTTCTTGATGACCGCGCCGGAACATGCTTCAACCTCAAGCCGGCTCGTTCGCGAGGTTGCGCGCTATGGCGGACCTCTCGATCGACTGGTGCCAGCCGCCGTGGTCCCCGTCCTCACCGCCGCCGCACGACGACGAGCGTCGAAGGCGTAACTGGTGGAGAGCGAATCGGCGGCGTTGGTGCCGCCTCTATATCCCGTTGATCTCTCACCGCTTCTCGCCGAGTCTGCGGGGGGTACCTTCACCCTTGAACCATTTACGGCCGAGGACCGAGTCGGAGATGAGCACTTCAAGGCTGCGGTCCAGGTTCGGATCGACCGAACGAATCGCGGCGTGCGCATTGTTGGAACCGTGCGCGGCAGCCAGGAGGGAGCCTGCGGGCGCTGCCTCGCCCCCGCAGCAGCGCAGCTGAGCGCCCCAATCGATGAGGAGGCGCTTGAGTCCCGACATGCGACGGAGGGGGCGCTCCTCATCGGCAAGGGGAACAGCGTCGACGTTGGTCGCCTCGCCATGGAGGCGCTCGATCTCACACGTCGCCTGGTGCTGCTCTGTACGCCACCCTGCCCAGAGCGCTGCGGCCTTTGCGGCGCGGAGCACCCCGCCAGCGCCTGTCCTGAGCGAGGGCTAGACCCTCGTTTGGCTGGCCTTGCGGCCCTCCTCCCCCCTGAAGGGGACGAAGGCGCGCCGATCGGGTAGGATTCCCCTCCAAGGCGCGCCCAGTCGGGCGCCAACGAGCGAGGTCAAAAAACATGGGCGTACCTAAGCGGAAGAAGTCGCACGCACGTCAGGGTGACCGACGTTCGCACCATGCCT
>JAPLHR010000005.1 GCA_026389535.1 Chloroflexota bacterium | reverse complement strand
GCACGCAGATGTGAATTCTCAAAGATGCGACCCGTTTCGCTTGACCGATCCGCATACGCGCGCCACGATCAGAATATGAAGATTCTCCTCATTGAAGACGACGCTCGACTTGGGCCGCTGATTGCGCGACTCCTCGCCGCCGAACGTCACACCGTGCAGCTCTCTGCGACTGGCGCCGATGGCATCTCATTCTGGGAGTCGGCATCGTGGGATCTGATCATTCTTGACCGCATGCTTCCAGATCTTGAGGGCTCGTCGATTCTGCGCGACCGCCGCCACGCCGGCGACACCACGCCCGTTTTGATGTTGACGGCGCTTGGCACGGTGGACGATCGCGTTGAGGGGCTTGGCTCGGGTGCCGACGATTACTTGACGAAGCCCTTCGCCGCGACCGAGCTGTTGGCCCGCGTGCGTGCCCTTGGCCGCCGTGGCGAGATGTCGGCGAGCGGCGAAGCCGAGCGCGAAGTGGTGCCGGGACTGATGCTTGATGAGGGGCGCCATGCGCTTACCGCGGGCGAGAAGGTGATCGATCTCTCCGCGCGCGAGTACGCACTCATTGCTTATCTGATCCGCAATCGCGGCATTGCCCTGACGCGGCAGCAGCTGCTCGACGAGGTGTGGGGGGCGGAGCCCGACGTCTACTCCAATGTCGTTGACTTGTATGTGCACTACTTGCGCAAGAAATTCGAAGAGGCGGGCTTTAGCGACCTGCTAAAGACCGTGCGCGGTGTTGGCTATCGCTTGGCCGACGCACCAAAAGCGAAGTAGTCGTGCCGCTCCGCGACGAATTCAGGGGCGAAGGGATCGAGGCACTTCTCGCGCGCACCCGTCGCCAGATGTCGCTCTTCATTCTTGGCGCCACCGCGCTCATCGTGGCGGTGGTTGGCGTTGGCGGGGCGGTAGCCGGCAATAGTGCCCTCGACGCTGGGCTCGACAACGCCCTTGTGGCGCGAGCGGAACGTATCGTGCTTGTGATTCAAGCGCAGCTGCCGCCACTCCCAGGGGTCTCTCCCGGTCCGAGCACCTCACCCAATCCGAGTGAGGGCCCGAAAGAATCCGAGGGGCCAGGCGCATCATCAAGTCCAAGCGAGTCAGAAGATCCAGGGCAGGACCCCTCCCCGCGTCCGAGCGGTGACGTTCCGATGCCGAGTGGTGACCCAGATGATGACGAGGGCGACAGTGGTCGCGCACCCAAGGCGGTCACCGTCTCGTTCGTTGTCACCACTGGGACCCATCAGGCCGATGCCCCACCCTCTATTCCGCCCGAGCTAACCGAGCAGGAGTACGGCGCCGGTGGCCCCTGGGCCGTCCTTGATCCAAATGGTGCGATCCTCGCGCGCTCCGCGGGAGGGGGCGCCGATTTTCCAATTCTCACCTTGATCGACGCAACAGTTACGCGACCATCCGCGCGAACGGTGATGATTGGTCGGACCGAGTTCCGTGTGGTGACGACGCCGATCCGACACCCACAAGACCCAAACGGCAAGGTGCTCGGCTATGTGCAGGTTGCAGGCCGTCTCGATGTGCGCGATGCGCAGCGACAGAACCTGTTCGGCTCTCTCGTCCTTGTTGCGCTCCTCTCGCTTGGTGGTGCGCTGGTGATGGCACTGCTCATTGCACGCCGCGCCCTTGCCCCGATCGCCGCGGCAGCCGCTCGAGAGCGCGCCCTGGTGGCGAGCGCCTCCCATGAGCTGCGCACTCCCGCTTCGGTGATTCTCTCCAGCGCCGAAATCTTGGAGCGCGAGGGGCTGGTGAAGCCGGCTGGCCTTGAACTACTGCATGGCATCGCCGCTGAGTCAGAGCGTCTCGGCCGCCTGAGCGCCGATCTGCTGACCCTCTCCAGTCGACAGGCGAGCGCCGAGGGTGGCGAGCGCATGGTGACGGTTGACCTGCATCCGATAAATCTCGACGATGTCGCGCGAGAGGCAGTGGAACGCGCTGGGCCACTCGTGAAGCGCGTCGGACTTGGGCTGCGCGCCAACATCGGTCGCAAGCGCCTCACCATCTCGGGCGATACGGATCGACTCATTCAGCTGGTGCTCGGTCTCGTTGAGAACGCCATTCGACACTCGCCAGCCGAAGGTTCCGTGACGATTGGAACGAGCGTTGCTGACGGGTTTGCGACGATCTGGGTCGACGACGAGGGGCCAGGTGTGCCGCTCTCCGAGCGAGAGCGCATCTTTGAGCCGTTCTATCGCGGCGCCGGGCAGCCGCGCAGTCATGGTGGGGCGGGGCTCGGCCTCGCCATCGCACGCTCCATCGCTACCGGGCATAACGGCACCATCGCTGCGGAGACCGCCGTTGGTGGTGGCGCGCGCATGATCGTGCGCATTCCGCTCGCCGCTACGGAGTAGCCCCCGATGGGTGCTGGCACTCCGGCGACTGCACTTCTCAGCGAGCACGGTGTGCCGTTCACGCTGCACGAATATGAGCTTGAGCCACTGAGCGGCGTCGAACAACATCGCGGTGAGCGCATCGCGTATGGCGACGCTGCCGCTGCCGCTCTCGGCATCTCACCTGATCGTCTCTATAAGACGCTGGTACTCGCCATTGAAGGGGCGAGCGAACCGCGCACCCTCTTTGCACTCGCCGTGGTGCCGAGTAGTGGTGAGCTCTCCGAGAAGGCCGTTGCCGCGGTGCTCCACGCCAAACGTGCCGCCCTCGCCGATGCCGAGAGCGTTCGTCGTGTCACCGCGATGATTCGCAGCGCGCGTCACCCACACCTCTCTCCAGCGCGAACGCCAGAGACGTATCCGCAGATTCCCGACTACCTACAGGCCTCTGCAATCACCCTTACCACCGACGGTGTCACCGTCACCCTTCTGCCAGACGCGGGGCTTCGCGTTGGCAGCATTGTTGTTGGCGGTCACGAGCTGCTCGTGCGTGAGAACGGCCACCCCGCAACGTGGGGGATCTTTCCAATGGCGCCGTGGGCCGGGCGCATGGCAAATGCAGCTTTTACGGATCGTGCTGGTGTCACGCACCAGTTCCCACCAACCTGGGGTGACCACGCCTTTCACGGTCGTCTCTATCAGGGCGCCGCAAACGAGCAGAGCGTTGCAGGGGATGGCACGTCGGCGGTGATGTACGCGCCGCTCAATAGCGCTGCCGGCTGGCCGCTCAGCGCACGGGCCGAAGTATCTGCGGCACTCTCTGGCAACGCGGAGGCTGGTGCGCTGGCGATCACGCTAACGATTACTGCTGAAGTCGAACAGCTCGTCACCGCTGGGTGGCACCCCTGCTTCCGTCGCTTCCTGCTCGACGCACATCTGCGCAGCGAAGTGGGGGCCGAGGGCGTGCTCTCGTTCACCCCAACGGGCGTGTTGGCACGTGATACGGCGATGCCTGGCCTGCATCTTGCCGATGCGGTGCAGCCTGCCGTTGATGGTGACATTGCCGCACCAGGATCGGGCGCAACCTGGGATGACCCGTTCGTGGGTGTCACTGCGCCACCGCAGATCTCGTGGGGCGACGACATCACCCTCACCCTGACGGCGGGGCCAGCCGTAACGCACTGGATGGTCTACGACCCAGATGACGCGCTCTGCGTGGAGCCACAGGTTGGACCACCGGACGCCTTCCATCGCGGCGGGGCGATCACGTTGCAGGCGGGGGAGAGCCTTGTCGTGCCACTCACCCTGGCGTGGACCTCAAAGATTTGAACCTTCTCACGCGGTGAGGCGATGGTTTTGAGCGAGTACAGGACAGCCGACCCATCGCACAGCGACCATGAGTCGTATGACGACCGCCAGTCGAACCAGTAGCGCGCGCCAGATGGCGCCCATCAGTCCGCCGCTGCCGCGGCGCTGGTCGATTACGCCTAGCGACCTCAACTGGGGGGTGTTCGGCGTCGCGCTGATCATTGCCGCCATGTGGGTACGACACGGCGGTCTCGACCTCTTCGATAGCCCACTCAACGCCCTCGTCGCCATCGGCCAGCTCACTGCACTCTTCGGTACCTACCTAGCCCTGGTTGGCATTCTGCTGATGTCACGCGCACCATTCATCGACCAGGTGCTGGGAAGCGACGAAGCGTCGCGCATCCATCGACTCGCCGGATTCGCCAGCGTCTGGTTCATTGGCGCGCACGCGGTGACCTCCACCATCGGATATTCGGGCACGACCACGGTTCCAACCATCGGCGAGGTGTGGGACCAGATCGCCACATTCACCCTGCTCGAGGCTGGGGGTCTCGGCGCAACCGTTGCCCTCGGACTCCTGATCCTTGTGGCCATCGTCTCTATTCGCGCCGCACGTGCGCGGCTGGCATACGAGACGTGGTACGGCATTCACCTCTACGTCTACATCGCCATGGCGCTCGGCTTCCTGCACCAGCTCACGATCGGCACCGACTTCGTTGGCGACGAGCTCGCCCGAAACTCGTGGATCGCCCTCTACGCCATCGCCTTTGTGCCGCTCATCACCTTCCGATTCCTTGAACCTATCCTTCGCAACCTGCGCCACCGCTTCTACATCGACAAGGTGGTCATCGAGCGCGATGGCGTCGCCTCACTCTGGATCACGGGGAGCGCAATGGATAAGCTTCCAGTTCGAGCTGGCCAATGGTTCGGCATTCGCGTACTCAATGCCAAGGGTTGGTGGCGCTCAAATCCATACTCGCTCTCGGCCGGTCCCAATGGGGTGCACCTGCGCTTCACCATTGAGGCACTTGGCGACCGCTCGCGGGACCTGCAGCGCATCAAGCCTGGAACACGCGTCTTCCTAGAGGGACCGTACGGCATCCTCACCGGCGCCGTGCGCACGCGCGAGAAGGTGCTTCTGATCGCAGGTGGCATTGGCATCACGCCACTGCGCGCACTCTTTGAGGTGCTCCCAGTGCGCCGCGGCGATATGGCGATGCTCTATCGCGCCCCATCGAACGCCTCAGTGGTCCTCAAGCGGGAGCTCACCCGCATCGCCGAAGCGCGTGGTGCCGATCTGAACTTCGTCACGGGGAGCCGTGACCAGTTCACCTTCAACGACGATCCGCTCTCACCTGGCGGTCTGTGGGCCGCCTACCCAGACGTGCGCGAGCGCGACATCTACCTCTGTGGCTCGCCGCGCATGATGGCCACGGTCGAGAAGAGCTTGCGCGACATCGGCGTACCGCATCACCAGATCCACCTTGAGCGATTTAGTTGGTAGCCCGTTAGGGCAGAGAGGAGCACACAGATGCCAAAACGAGGACTGATCTCACTCATCTTCACGATCGCAGGGCTGCGCCTGATCGTTGGCTACGCGCCACCGGTACAGGACGGAATTGGTGGCATCTCACCGGATCCGTCGGTGACCCCAGACCCTTCGGCGAGTGCACCCGTCGATCCAACGCCGACCCCAACACCAACGCCCGACCCATCGCTGGCTCCGGGCGCGAGCCCAAC
>JAPLHR010000076.1 GCA_026389535.1 Chloroflexota bacterium | reverse complement strand
ATGAGGAGGCCACCCGCAACGAGGCTCCAGCCCACAACCAGATGCAGGCGCTTGCTGCTCATGCTGGCAAGGAGTTGTCGCCCTGCGAGGGCGCCAACGATCGCGCCGATCGTGGCGGCAACGATCGCGTTGCGAATGGCGACATCGGCAACGATCGCTGTAATACTCCCCGCCGTGCCGTACACCACCAGGCGCGTGAGGTCGATGGCGATGGCGGCGAGGGCGCCCGTGGCGGCAAAGCCGAGCGGGGTGAGGCCAGCACGAATCAGCACGGTGCTACGAATCGCCCCCTGATTCCCGGAGAGGCCACCGAAGAAGCCCGAGGCGAGCGCCCCTGCACTGATGCCGACACTGCTCAGCCCCGCCTCCTGTGTGCCGCGGCGCAGCTCATAGAGGGAGAGAACCGCAATGGTAAGTCCGACCACCACCTTGACCGCAGTGACCGATTTCGTGAGGCCGAAGAGCGGATAGGTGGCAATGATGGGGATGGCCCCGAGCAGTTCAAGGATGAGCGCGCCGACGATGCCGCCGAGGATGGCCCACGGGACAAACTGCAGGGCGATCTTTCGATTGATGTGGGCGCGGAAGATCACCAAACGAATAGCACTGGCGATGAGGTGGACGAGCGCCACGGCGGCAATGGCTAGGGGGAGGGGGAAGAGCACGGCGAAGGCAGGAACGAGCACCGTGTTCAGCCCAAAGCCCGACACGATCGTGATCGCTGAGGCGCCGGCACCGAGCAGGGCGAGAAGGAGGAGTTCCACAACCGCATCGTAGCCCGAAGGCGGCATAATCGCCCCATGAACCTGGCACCACCGACCGACCGATTTCAGCGCACCCTTCCCGCGCGCTGGGCGGCGATCGACTTTGAAACGACCGGCATTTGGAGCCGCGATCCCTCTACCGGCGTCATTGAGGCGGCTGCGGTGATCTATGAAGGGCCGCGCGAGGTGAGCGCCTGGTCAACCCTGGTCTACCCAGAGACAGCCATCTCGGACTTCATCATCAACCTCACCAAGATCACCCCCGAGATGATCGATGTGGCCGGCGTGGATCGCGGCGTGGCACGCCAGCAGATGACCGACGTCTTGCAGGGGGCCGAATGGGTGATCGCACACAACATGGAGTTCGACCGTAACGGTCTTCGCTGGCTCGGCGTCTTCGTGCCGCCGTCGAAGCAGTACTGCACCATGCTGAGCCTGGTTCCCGAGAGTGAGAAGTGGCCGAAGCTGAGCGAGGCGGTGACCGAACTCGGCATTCAGGTTGAAGGACAGCCGCACCGGGCCGAGACCGACGCCCGCACCGCCGGACGCATCTTTATTGAGATGGTCCGCCGCGGCTTTTAGCCACGAAACACCGTGCCACTCTGTTGGCACAGGTGGCAGGTATGGTGGGAGGGTGATGGGTCCGCGAAGGCGCCGCCAATCGCCGACCCCGTAGCGGAAGGAGTCCCAATGCGACCTACCCCTAGCCGAGTCCGCGCCGATGTTCCCAACGAAGAGCCACAGGAGCGTGGCCGCCTCATGAGCGTCTACGTGGCTGGCGAGACCGCCTACTGCGCCTGGGGCTACCCCAGCGAGCGCCTGCTGATCACCGCCGCTCCGATGAGCGCGGAGATCGCCGACCTGATCAACAAGCTTGAGGCACGCACCCCAGTCTTCCTCGAAGAGGCGGCCACCGAATCCGAGGAGATCGATTTCGCCGCCTCGTTCGGGCGACACTTGCCGCCAGGAACGCCACGATCGCGACGCCCTGAACCGGCAACGCCACCGTCACTCCCGAAGGCGCTCATCAACATCCTCAAGAACCGCACGGCGAACCGCCGGAGGGTCTCATGAGTAAGAAGCTGCGCAAGGGTTCAAGCTGCCCGACCTGCAAGAAGGCGAAGCTGGTGCCGCTGATCTTTGGTCTGCCAGGGATGGACCTGATGGCGCAAGAGGGCCGAGGAGAGATCGTGCTGGGCGGTTGGGTCTCAAGCGAGTTCCCCCCAGAGCTTGAATGTCTCGGTTGCAGCGCGCAGTTTTATCGACAGAGTGAACTGGTGATCTTCAATGAACGATAGCCAACCGGGCGATCGACAGCGCCTCATTGGCGGGCTCCTTGGCGTCATCGTGGGTGACGCTATTGGCGTGCCGTGGGAGTTTCAGCCGGCGAACACCGCGCCGCGGCCAACACCCGCCGTGGGATTCCAATCATTTGAT
>JAPLHR010000008.1 GCA_026389535.1 Chloroflexota bacterium | reverse complement strand
GTCGGGAAGGGGGAGTCGCTGATCGATACGGTGCGCACCCTTGAAGCGCTGCGCAGCCAGGTGATCGTGCTGCGCCATGAGCGGGCCGGCGCCCCATGGCTCGCCGCACGCCACTTCGGCGGGAGCATCGTCAATGCGGGCGATGGTTGGCATGCGCATCCAACACAGGCGCTCCTCGACCTCTCTGTGCTCTCTCGGCACCTGGGCGACAGCGGCGGATCACTCGCCGGTCGACGCATCGCCATCGTTGGTGACCTGCTGCATAGCCGCGTCGTGCGCTCCAACCTGCATACGCTCACAACCGCTGGTGCAACGGTGGTGTTGACTGGGCCTGCATCGCTCACCACCGGATTCGCCGAACATGCGGCGTCGTTCCGCGACACGCCAGGGAGCGTGCAGCTGGTGGCGAGCATCGACGAGGCGCTACACAACGCCGATGCGGTGATGGCGCTGCGCATTCAACGCGAACGACTCACCCCTGGTGAGCTTGATTCGCTTGAGGCATATCGATCCGCGTGGGGACTAACCGAGGCGCGACTTGCTGCTCTCGCACCACGCGCGCTGGTGCTGCACCCTGGGCCAATGAACGAAGGGGTCGAGATCGACCCCGACGTTGCCGACGGCCCGCGCAGCCTCGTACTCGAGCAGGTGCGCGCGGGGATCCCGATGCGCATGGCCGTTCTGCAGCAGGTAGTGAGCGGGGCGCGCGCATGACGGATCTGCTGACCACGAACTTCGCTGATCACTGGGTTGTTGATCCCGTCGCTGGGCTCGCTGGTGTCGCAGATGTCAGCGTCGCCGCAGGTCAGGTCGTGTCGGTGACCTGGCGCGATGGCGAAGCGGCGGCACGCGCCTGCTGGGCGGCCGGTGCGAACCCTGGCCCTAGCGATCCAACCGTGGCACTCCTGCCGGCGCTGATCGACCTGCATGCCCACTTTCGACAGCCTGGGGCGAACGCGTCGGAGGATGTCGAGAGCGGCACGCGTGCCGCAGCACACGGTGGGTACGGCACCGTCGCACTGATGCCCAATACCGAGCCAGCCGCCGACAACGCCGAGACGCTTCGGGCAGCGATCGCGGGCGAGCGCCACGGCGTGCAACTCCTCTCCATTGGCGCTGCCACCGTTGGTCGAGCCGGAACGCAGGACTGATCGAGCATTGCGAAGAGCCGACACTCACGGCTGGCGGTGAGGCGGCCGACGGAATCGTCGCCTCGCGACTCGGCCTGCGGCCCTGGCCCGCGGCGGGAGAGCTGCGCGCCGTGGAGAGCGCCATCGCCGTGTTGCGCGACGTTGCTGCCAGCACACCAACCGCTCGCCTGCACTTGACCCACCTCTCAACGGCGGCGGCGCTCGCGGCGGTACGTTCGGCACAGGGCGAGGGGCTACCGCTCACCTGCGACGTCACGCCGCACCACATCGCGCTGACCGATGCGTGGATTGCCGGTGACCGACGTTGGGCATGGGAGGTTGTGCTCGGTGATGAACGCCTCGCCCCAACCGCTGATTCGTTCGACTCAAATCTGCGTGTCTGTCCGCCACTGCGTGCCGCTGGTGATGCGGCCGCCTGCCGTGAGGCGTTGCGCAACGGCACCGCACTAGCGATTGGCACTGATCATGCGCCGCACTCGCGCGAGAAGAAAGAGGTGGAGTTCGGACTCGCCGCGAATGGGATTGCCGGCATTGAGACGAGCCTCAGCGTTGCGCTTGCCGCGCATCGCGCAGGGGAACTGTCGCTCGCGACGATCGTCGCCGCGTTGACGACCGGGCCGGCACGACTCCTCGGTATCGCCGCAGCGGGCCTGACCCCGGGTGCTGTGGCATCACTCGTGCAGGTTGACCTCGCCGCGACCTGGCGCCCGAGCCGCGCGACGCTCCTTGGGCGGAGCATCAACACGCCGCTCCTTGAGCGCGAGCTTCCTGGGGTGGTGCAGCGAACCGCTCTAGAG
>JAPLHR010000004.1 GCA_026389535.1 Chloroflexota bacterium | reverse complement strand
GATGGGCCGCTGATCGGCAGCTCTGCACCGATCGCCGCCGCCATCGGCTCTTCAATCAGGAACGCCTTCCCTGCGCCAGCCTGACGTGCAGCGTCGAGCACGTAGCGCTTCTCTACCGACGTTGAGCCGGCTGGAACGCTCACGAGGACGTCTGGTCGACCGAATGCGAATCGTCCGGCGGTGCCCTTCTTGATGAAGTAACGAAGCATCGACTCGGTAACGACGTAGTCGGCAATCACGCCATCACGGAGCGGTCGAATTGCGGTGATGGAGCCAGGCGTACGCCCGAGCATCTCTTTCGCCTTGCCGCTCCCCTGCACGAAGACGAGAATGTTTGCGGTTCCTAGGTCGATGCCGATCTTCATCCCGCCACTCCCTCTTCGCTAACGTGGGTGAGCTCCGCGCCAAGGCCTCGGAACTTCTCCTCAATGTTCGCATAGCCGCGGCGCACGTGGTGCGCACCGTGAATGCGGCTCGCCCCTGGTGCGGCCAGTGCCGCGAGCATCAGTGTGGCACCTGCGCGTAGATCCGGGATCTCCGCCTCAGCGGCGCTGAACGTGGTTGGCCCTGTGACGCGCGCGGTGCTCGAGTCGGTCTTCGAAGATCGTCTCTTCAATGGTGCTCGTGCCCGCGGCGCGCGTCAGCATCAAGCCGGCTGATGGCTGCAGGTCGGTGGCGAGGCCAGGGAACGGCTGCGTGCGAATGTTGGTGGGCTTGTATGCGCCGCCGGCAGGGAGGCCAGTGACACGTAGGCTCTTGCGCGTTGCATCAACTGGATCGGGCTCAATCGCATGATCAACACCGAGTTCGCCGAGCAGATCGACAAAGGCCTTCATGTGCGTTGGCTCAACGCCATCAACGCTGATCGTGCCGCCCACAACCGCGGCGGCGGCGGCGAATGTTCCCGCCTCAATACGGTCAGGCATGATGTGATGGCTCGCACCGTGCAGCCCGTCGACACCCTGAATCTCAATGCGGTCGGGCTTGGTTCGTGCGACCTGCGCGCCCATCGCGTTCAGCAGCACGATCAGGTCATCAACTTCGGGCTCCTGCGCCGCTGGTGTAATGACAGTGGTCCCCTTCGCAAGGACGGCGGCGAGGATCGCGTTCTCGGTGCCCATCACGGTGATCTGCGGGAAGGTGATGGTTGCCCCCTTAAGGCGTCCGTTGCTCTTTGCAAAGTAGTAGCCATCGCGATAGTCGATCTCGGCGCCGAGGGCGCGCATGGCGTCAACGTGCAGGTTTACGGGGCGACGACCGATGCGATCACCACCCGGGTTGCTAATGATCACGCGGCCAAAGCGCGCCAAGAGCGGGCCCAGGAGCATGAAGCTGGCGCGCATCTTCGCCGCCGCCTCAAGCGGCACAAAGAGCCATTCGGCGTTCGCCGCCTGCAGGCTCATCGTCTCGGGGGTTGGTCGCTCGATGGTCACGCCGATGTCGCGCAGGGTGTCAGCAAGCACATCAATGTCGAGGATTCCTGGGATGTTCTCGAGGTTCACGCGCTCGCCGGTCAGCACCGCGGCGGCCATCACCTTCAGGGCGGCGTTCTTGGCGCCGCTCACCCGCACGCGGCCAGCGAGGGGTTGCCCGCCTTGAATGCGGAACTCCTCCTTCGCCAGGGGGATCGGACGGTACTCCCACGAGAACGGCTTTACGGCGGTCATGGGCGGATTCTCGCCGTTTGCAGCAGAAGCGTCCAACAGGGGCTCACTTTCTTGGGCCACCCGCACGGGCGGCGGCGTGCGCTAGCGCTTGCGGCGGCGCTCGGCGACGCGAAGGTGCAGAAGGGCTCGGCTCAACGAGGCTCGGGCGGTTGCAAGTGAGGCGGGATCCTGCGTGCCGGCACCGGAGATCGCCGCTTCCGCGGCGGCCTTCGCCTTCTCGACGGCAGCGGTGTCGAGCTCGCCCGACAGGTCGGCCGACTCGGCCAGCACCACCACGCGGTCGGGTCGCACCTGTACGAAGCCACCAATGATGGCGATGTACTCA
>JAPLHR010000048.1 GCA_026389535.1 Chloroflexota bacterium | reverse complement strand
GGCGCACCGACGGCACCACCACGGAACTGGTGATGGACATCAACACCGGCAGCAGTGGCGCCGAGATCTCCTACCCGGGCCTTTTCACCGCCCTCGGGGACTACCTCTACTTCCGCGCCGACGACGGCACGCATGGCTCCGAACTCTGGCGCACCAACGGCACCACCACGGAACTGGTGCAGGACATCAACACGAACGGCGCCGATGGCTCCAGCCCGTACTTCTTCACCGCCCTCGGGGATTATCTGTACTTCCAGGCCACCGACGGCACTGCGGCCGCTAAAGTTTGGCGGATTAATGGCATAGGTGCGGCTGAATCGGCGGTGATCCCCGGCACCAATGCGGGGGTCGGTTGCATGTGCAATCCACTTTCTGCGGTTGATGGCCGACTCTTCGTGACCATGTGGTCCGACGAGACAGGCAGCGAGTTCGCCTACCTCGACGAGCCAACCTTCGTGCTCCCAGAGACGAACCGCGACGGTTCGGTGTGGAGCGCGGCACTAGTGATCCTTGCGGCGCTCACGGCCGCCGCGGGCGTGGGGCTGCGCCTATGCAAGGGATCACTCGCGAAGTAACGCTCGTTCGTTTGTAGATACGCACCGCCTCCACCTACGGGTGGGGGCGGTGCTGTTTCTGGGTGCATACTGAACGTGATGACCCGCCATATTCGCCTCCTGGTTGCCTTGGTGATTGGTGCGTTGATGGGTGGCACCGCGCCAACGGCACAGGCGAGTGACCTCTGGCCCGGCGACTTCAAGAACTACGCGCAGATCGAGAGCGAGATCCTCGCGGTTGAGTTGGCGCACCCCGAGATCGTTGATGTCTTCTCGATTGGCCAGAGCTACGAGGGGCGCGAGCTCTACGCCGCCAAGATCAGCGACAACGTTGCACTTGAAGAGGGCGAACCTGAAGTGCTCATCGATGCACTGCATCACTCCAACGAGCACGTCACCGTGGCGCAGGCGCTCGACCTGCTGCACACGCTGGCTGACGGCTACGGTGTTGACGCTGCAATCACCACGCTTGTTGACGGTCGTGTGGTGTGGATTGTGTTTGCGGTGAACCCCGACGGTCTCGAATATGAGTTCACGAGCAACGGACCCTGGAACTGGCGCAAGAACCGCCAGCCGACACCAGGTTCGCGCTCCATTGGTACTGACTTGAATCGCAACTACAGCGCCTACTGGCACTGCTGCAGCGCGAGTGTGCGCAACCCAGCGTCGCGTGTCTATGCCGGCCCTGCCAAGTTCTCGGCGCCAGAGACCGCCGCCATGCGCGACTTTGTCGCCTCACGCGTCATTGACGGCGTACAGCGCATCACCATTTATCTGAGCCTGCACGCCGCTGGGCGCTATATCGCCTGGCCACGCTTCCCGCCATCGGCCGGTGTGCGCGCCACCACGCTCGACGATCGGATGACAATGAACGCGCTCGTGATCGGCATCTCGCAGATCAATGGGTACGAGTACTTCCAATACTCGCCAACCGGTGGTGCCTCCACCGATTGGATGTACCTCACCTACAAGATTCCGAGCCTGCTCATGGAGCTCAGCGAATACACGGGCGAGGTGTCGCGCTTCTACCCAACCGCAGTGGCAATGGCGAGTGAAGTGGCAGGGAACCGCCCAGCGCTCCTGTGGCTGATTCAGCAGGCGCAGTGTCCTTCTGATCCTGCAGGGCTCGGTGTGCGGAAGTGCGGTCCGCGCTTCGACGATTTTGAGCGCGCAGCCGGCTGGGTTGTGAATCCCGACGGCACCGACACCGCCACGAGTGGCGCCTTTGAGCGCGGCAACCCCGCTCGCGTGCCGATCGGCTCGCGCAGCATGCAGCTCGATGATGCCGTCTCCGGATTCCGCGCCATGGTCACCGGCGCGCTGGCTGACCGAAATGCGAACAGCTATGACCTTGATGGGGTAACCACGGCACGCTCGCCGCAGATCACCCTCGGTGCTGACCCTGGCAATCTCGTCTTCAACGCCTCGTTCTCGTATGGCGCTACTGCCACCTCGGCCGACTGGTTCCGCGTCTGGGTCGAGGCCGAAGATGGCACCCGCACGTTGGTGCACCAGCGCCTCGCCGCCTCGCGCTACCGCTACGCCGCATTTACCCAAGTCCGCGTCTCGCTGACTGCCTGGGCGAATCAGGTCGTTCGAGTGGTGATTGGCGCGGGCGACGTTGGCCAAGCCAGCCTGGTTGAGGTGGCGGTTGATGACGTGAGGATCGAACGCCGCTAAACTTCACCCATGATTGAAACTGCCTACTTCGCCACCGGCTGCTTCTGGGGTGCGGACCGCCGCTTCTGGCAGATGGCTGGCGTTACCGAAACTGCCGTGGGCTATATGGGCGGCCACGCCGAGGCACCCACCTACGAGCAGGTCTGCACCGGCAGCACCGGTCACGCCGAGATGGTGAAGGTCGTCTTCGACAACCAGAAGATCTCGTACCGCCGCCTCCTCGAGGAGTTCCTGACCATGCACGACCCCACGTCGCTGAATCGCCAGGGTGGCGATATCGGCTCGCAGTACCGCAGCGCCGTCTACTTCACGAACGACAACCAGCGCGAGGCGATCGAATCTGGCTTCAAGCTCTACGGCGCGGCGCTGGCCGCTGCGGGCAACGGCCCGATCGTGAGCGAGGTCCTCTCCGCCGACGGGATGACCTTCTGGGAGGCCGAGGAGTACCACCAGCGCTACCTCGAGAAGAACCCAAAGGGGTACGACTGCCACAGCCAAACGGGCGTGCCGTTCCCGTCCGACGCATGGGCCGAGATCAAGGTGAGCGGCGCCTATCCGATTGAGATTGATGAGGTCGCCCTTCGTGCGCGCCTCGATCAGCTCTCGTTCGAAGTGCTGCGCCGCGCCGCGACCGAGGCGCCGGACGTGGGCGAGTACACCGACACCGAAACGGTGGGCGTCTACAAGTGCAAGGCGTGCGGCAACGAGCTTTTCCGCAGCGAGAACAAGTTCCACTCCGGCTGTGGCTGGCCGTCGTTCTACGCGCCAACTTCTAGTGACGCGGTTGAGCTGATTGAAGACCGCTCACTCGCGCCGCGCATTCGCACCGAGGTGCGTTGCGCCAAGTGCGGCTCACACATGGGACACGTCTTTGAGGGCGAAGGGTACGACGTACCAACCGATCAGCGCTGGTGCATTAACTCCGTTTCGCTGGTGCTAGAGGCGAAGTAACTAGTCGGGGATGACGATCGAGTCGAGTCCGCTCGCTGGCTTCGGGAACTGCATGTTGAGTTCCTTGAGGGTGTCAACGATGATCTGCGAGATTACCAGGTCGCGATACCACTTCTTATCTGCAGGAATCACGTACCACGGGGCATCGTCAGTACTGGTGCGCTCAATCGCCTCTTCATACGCCTCCATGTAGTCGCTCCAGTGTTCGCGCTCGGCAATGTCGCCAACCGCAAACTTCCAGAGCTTCTCCTTATCGTCAAGACGTGCCTGTAGCCGCAGTTTCTGCTCGGCCTTAGAGATATGCAAGAAGAACTTCAGGATCGTGGTCCCCTCATCGGCAAGCGCCTGCTCCATGTCAGCAATGTGTTTGAACCGGCGCTTCCACACTTTCTTTGGCGCAATCTCGTGGACACGCTCCACCAGCACACTCTCGTAGTGCGAGCGGTTGAAGATGACGATCTCGCCGCGCTTCGGTAGTTGCGCGAAGTAGCGCCACAGATAGTTGTGTGAAAGCTCAAGGGTGCTTGGCTGCTTGAAGCTGGCCACGCGTACGCCCATCGGGTTCACGCCCTCGAACACTTTGCGAATCACGCCATCTTTGCCACCGGTATCCATCGCCTGCAACACCACGAGCACGCGGCGCTTCCCTTCGGCGTAGAGGAGTTCTTGCAGTTCTTCGAGTTCGCGATTTAACTCGAGCATGCGCGCCTCGCTGGCCTCGCGATCTTTCGACCAGTCGGGGGTTCCCGAAGTGTCGATCTTGTGGAGCTTTGGCGCCTTACCAGGCTTAACGCGGTGGCTGCTCACCGAGTGCCGTTCACCATCGGGAGCACCTCACCAGCGAGACGCTCGAGTGTCTCGTGATCGTATGGCGCTGGAATCTCAACAATCGCGCAGTCGAATCCCGCCGCCGCGTATTCGCGAAGGGCTGCGGCGATCACCTCAGGTGGTCCAAGGAGCGGTCGGCCCGGCTCGGTGATGCTGGCCACGTCGACCTTGTTGTGTTTTGCCTGCGCCTCCCACACCGCCTGCGCCTCGGCGACGGTATCGCGAATCACGATCCACAGGTTTGAGGTGCGCACGATGTCAGACTGATCGCGACCTTCGGTGGTGCAGTGTTCGCGCAGTACGCCATCAAGCTCCTGCAACACCGCAGGTGTGCCGAAGCCGTTCCACATATCGCCGTTACGGGCGATGGTGCGCAGCGTCTTGGTTCGCCCGTTACCGCCGATCATGATCGGCAGGTGCTTCTGGATGGGTAGCGGCGCATGCTTAAGGTCGCTGAAGTGATAGTGGCCGCCAGCCGGCGACGTGACCGACTTGCCGTCGAGCAGTGCGCGCACCGCCGCAACCGACTCATCAAGCCAGTCGAGTCGTTCGCCGACGCTCGCGCCGAACTCAAAGCCGTGATGCTCATGCTCGTAGTCGAACCAGGCGCCGCCGATGCCGAGGATCGCTCGCCCATTCGAGGCGTGGTCGAGCGTGGCGATGCTCTTGGCGACCAGGCCAGGGTTGCGGAAGGTGTTGGCCCCAACCATCAGGCCGAGGCGAATGTTCTTCGTTGCCGAAGCCCACGCGCCAAGCGTGGTGTACGCCTCGAAGATGTCTTGCTGCGGGTCACCAATGATTGCGTGCAGGTGATCCCAGGTCCAGAGGTGCTCATAGCCGAGTCGGTCGGCGAGCTGCGCCGCGGCGAGAAAATCTGGCCACGACGTTGCTTGGCTCCAGAGGTTGATGCCAACGGTGAAGGGGCGCGGTGTGCTCATGGATTCACTATACCCCCTCAGGTTTCGGGTGCGACCTTATACTTCGCGGCATGGCATTGACGATTGGTATTGTTGGGCTCCCGAACGTCGGTAAGTCGACGCTCTTCAACGCCCTTACCAAGAACAACGTACTGGCCGCGAACTACCCGTTCGCCACGATCGAGCCGAACGTTGGGGTGGTGAACCTGCCCGACCCGCGCCTCACCAAGCTCGCCGAAATCTTCAGCTCCGAGAAGATCCTGGCCGCCCCAGTTTCGTTCGTCGACATCGCCGGCATCGTGCGCGGCGCCTCAACGGGGGAGGGGCTCGGCAACAAGTTCTTGTCGCACATTCGTGAGGCCGACGCGATCGCCCAGGTGGTGCGCGCCTTTGCCGACGAGGACATCATTCACGTCGACGGCAAGGTCGACGCGAAGAGCGACATAGGCACCATCAATACCGAGCTGATCTTCGCCGACCTTGAAACCCTCGAGAAGTCACGCTCCCGCTACGAGAAAGAGGTGAAGGGGAAGAAGCTCGACGCCGAGGTACTCGACGTCGTCGACGCCGCCATCGCCGCGCTCAATCGTGGCGAGCCGCTCTCCTCGACCAAGGTCGACCTCACCCTCATTAAGGAGCTCGGCCTCCTCACCGCGAAGCCGATCATCTACGTCTTCAATGTTGACGAGGCGATCCTTGTGAGCGCCGCGCGTCGCGCCGAACTCGCCGCCCTCGTCGCCCCCGCCGAGGCGGTCTTCCTCGACGCCAAGGTCGAGTCCGAGCTTGTCGACCTCGCCCCTGCCGAAGCTGCCGAACTGCTCGCCTCCATGGGCCAGACCGAGTCGGGCCTCGATCAGTTGGCGCGCATCGGCTTCAAGAACCTCGGCCTGCAGACCTACCTGACCGCCGGACCGAAAGAGGCACGCGCCTGGACGATCCGCCAGGGCTGGACCGCTCCGCAGGCGGCGGGCGTCATTCACACCGACTTCCAGCGCGGCTTCATCAAGGCCGAAATCGTCTCGTTCGACGACCTCGTTGCTAACGGAACCATGAACGCCGCCAAGGCCGCCGGCAAGGTGCGCATGGAGGGCAAGGAGTACGTCATGCGCGACGGCGACGTTGTGGAGTTCAGGTTTAACGTTTAGCGGCAGCTAATGCCGTTCGCCTGCGCGAACGTGTACGTCATATTCAGTGGATCGATCGGCGTTGGCACGCTCGTTGGCACCCGCGCGCCGCCAGCCTTGGCAGGTGCGCTCACGGCTGCGGCGGCCTTCACCCAGTCAATGGTGTTCGGGGTGCCAGTCACCATTTCAGGGACGGTGACGAACTGGAAGCCACGACCGGCGTAGTTGGTAATGACGGCCGCAAGGAGCTTTACGGTACCAGCGGTGAACGGATTCACGTGACCGAGCACCACAACCTTGTCACCGGTTGCCTTCGTTGCATTCTTAAATGAGGAGGCGGTGCGGCTATAGGCCTTGCCGTTCTTGCAGATCTGCGCCGTGTCGGCGAACGTGTTCGTCCACATTGACAGTGTGAGACCGAGAGATTGTGCGATGCTCCGCACCCCGTTGTTCCACGCACCACCAGGTGGGCGCCAGTACTTCACGTACGGAATCTTGTTCGCCTTGGCAATCGTGATCCAGCCACCGAGCTCTGAGACGACACCGGAGCGACCCTGGACAGAGAGGCGCTTGGTGAGGCTCACATGGTTGATGGTGTGATCTGCGATGGGAATTCCCGCCTCGCCGATCGCCTTCCAGAGGTTTGGGAATTTGCGCAGCGACTTGCCGGTTGGGAAGAAGGTGATCGGCGTCTGTGTGGCGACGGCAACCGCAAGTGCCTGGCGAATGTGTAGCTCGCTGTCACCGTCATCAAAGGTCAGCGCGACCTGCTTGGTTCCGGTGGCCGAGGCGCTCGCGGGTGCGAGCAGCGCGGCAAGGAGCGCCGCGACGATGAAAATTGGGCGGAGGGTGCGGCGACGGGACTTCATGGTCGGAGCCTATCAGAGGGGGATACACTGCCGCACATGCCTGTGACCCCGATTCGATACCTGACCGAGGCCGACGTGTTGGCGCTGCTCCCCTCTGTAGCGGTGCAGATCGGGCTCGTTGAAGGGGCCCTCCGCGCGGTAGCCACTGGCACCGCACACCAGCCGCCGAAGGTGCCGCTCAACCTGGGAGCTGGCGCCCCATTTGCCCACGCGATGCCCGCCGCCATCGACCTTGGCGCCGGTCGGGTCGCTGGGGCGAAGTGGATCAGCGGGGGAGGCGCCGCCGGCATCGGCGGGGTGGTGCTCGTGGAGCGCCCGAAGGCGGGCGGCCTCCGCGGCATCGTTGCCGCCGGCGAGCTAACCGCCGCACGTACCGCCGCTGTCTCGGGCGCGGGCCTACGCATTGCCCCACCAAGCACGGCCGCCGCGGCAGAGGGCGCCCCATATAAGGGGGCGATCATCGGTGGCGGACTCCAAGCCGCCACGCACCGCGCCGCGCTCGCCGCGCTCCACCCAGCCATCACTGTTGCCTTCTACTCACGCCGTGCAGCGGCCGAACTCCCGTTGCGCGCTGGCGATCGCGTTGCAGAGTCGGTGAACGATG
>JAPLHR010000045.1 GCA_026389535.1 Chloroflexota bacterium | reverse complement strand
GCACCCAGAGATCGACCTGATCGGCGTAACGACCGTGTTCGGCAATGCGCCGCTGTATGCGACCACGACGAACTCACTCTCGGTTCTGGAGCTGATCGGCAAGGGGCACATCCCCGTGCACGCCGGATTCCCACGACCGCTAGTGCGCAAGACAATGCCGTCTGAGCGCTTCTTTAAGGCCGATAGCGTGCAGGACCCGCACGGCACCTATCTCGACATTCCACGTAGCGCGAGCAAGCCAGCCTCTGAGCGAGCGGTGGAGTACCTCATCGAGACCTACCGCAACGCGACACAGCCGATCACGCTGATGCCGATTGGCCCGCTCACGAACATCGCTGCAGCCGTTGCGCAAGAGCCGCGCTTCGCCGAGTGGGTGCCGAAGCTGATCATCATGGGTGGCGGGCACGAGGTGCCGAATATTTCGGCGTCGGCGGAGTTCAACATCTGGGCAGACGCCGAGGCGGCCGCGAGCGTCTTTGAGGCGGGATTCAAGGATGTGCTGATGGTGCCGCTCGATGCCACGCACAAGGCGCTCGTCACCGCAAAGGAGTGCGCGGCATTCGGCGCGCTTGGCACGCCTGCAGGCATGGCGACCGAGACCGTGATCAAGCGACGCATCGGAAGTTACGAGAGCAGCCAGAAGATGGATGTTCCAGAGTCGGCACCGGTGCACGACGCGCTCTGCGTTGCGGCACTGGTGGAGCCAGACATCATCATCACGAAGCGCTGCCACGTTGCGGTGGAGACCACGGGCACGCTAACCCTTGGGCGCACCGTTGTTGATACGCACCATCGCGGTGGCAAGGAGCCGAACGCCGACGTTGCCTTTGATGCGAACGCTCCGCGATTTATTGCTCTGATGATGGAGATCTTCGGCCAGCGATGAGCAGCCTCGGCGAGGCGGCGCTCCCCGGTGAGGCGGGCCCTAACGACCTTGACGCCGCCGGTGAGGCGGCCCTCGACCAGGCCCTCCGTTCGGCTTGGATGCCCGTCTGCCAGAGCGGTGAACTGACTGATCGGCCACTCCCAATCCGCCTCGCAGGCGAGACGCTGGTCGTCGCACGCCTGGGCGACACCGTCGCCGCCTTCCCTGACCTCTGCGTCCATCGCGGCACCGCCCTCTCGCTCGGCTGGGTCGACCCGGGCACAAGCCCAGCGCCTGATGGGAGCCCAGCCACGGGCGAAGCCTGCCTGGTCTGCCCGTATCACGGCTGGAGCTACGGCCAGAGCGGTGAGGTAAAGCGCATCCCCGCCGTCCACGGCCGCGCGATTCCGCGCCGCGCTCGCATTGAGCGCTACGCCGCCACCGAACATCTCGGCCTCGTCTGGGTGCTCCTCGAGCCAGGCCCTGGCGGCTGGGAGCATCCGGCGCCGCTCTACCCGCTCCCCGAGGCGCCGTGGTGGGGCGACCCCTCACTGCGCACCATCCCGATCACCACCTACGACTGGAAGTGTTCCCCCGCGCGGCGCATCGAGAACTTCATCGACTTCAGTCACTTCCCGTGGGTGCATGAGGGGATCCTCGGCGACCGCGCCAAGCCGCTCAGCCCCGACCATGTGGTGGAGAGCAGCGAGACAACGATCAGCTTCCAGATCGCACTCGAAGAGCCGCAGACCAGCGTGAAGGGCGATGTGGCACCAGGCGCGAAGGTGCAACGTGATCCAACGACGTACACGGTACATCTGCCCTACTCGGTCACCCTTGATCAACAGCTCCCCGAGGGGAATCGATTCGTCCTCTTTATGGCAGCTTCACCACTCTCATCAAAAGAGACGCGAACATTCACCTGGAACGCACGCAGCTATCGTCTCGATCCGTCGAACGACACAGAACTTGCAGATTTCCAGCGGCTGATTCTCGATCAGGATCAGCCGATCACCGAATCGCAGCGACCAGAAGCGTTACCGGTCGATCTCTCGGCAGAGCTGCACATCGCTTGGCCCGATCAGGCCTCAATCGAATTCCGCCGCCACCTTGGAAAAGTTGCGGCGCGTGCACGCCTAACGGAGAGCGCTAGCGAGTAGTCGGTGCTGCTTCAACGCGCAAAATGCGCCAGGCGAACGGAATTGAACCGATCAGGATTAGCCCCGACAACATGAAGAGTGGCAGTGCGCCAAGTTCCCCATAGATCACACCACCAACAATTGCAGCAATAGAGATCGCGAGTCCGTACGAGATTGCCTGGTAGAGCGCCTGCCCTGTTGCCTGTAGCTCACTCGGCACGATTGCGCGAACGGTAAGGACGCTCGCCAGAAGCGTGCACGAGAAGCCAATCCCGCAAAGCCCGCGAACGACAGCGAGCGAAAACGGATCGTCAAAGACTCCGTAGCCGATACTGCAAAGGCCAAGTGCAACAAGGCCAACGCAGTAGACAGAGCGCATGCCGAAGCGCAGCGCGATCGCAGATCCAATCAAGAAGAATGGGATCTCAACGCCAGCTGAGATCGTTGATGCGAATGTGACTGCTGATGCGTCACCGCCAACATCTTGAATGCGCAGCGAGCCGTACGAATAGAAGATGCCAGCACCAAGATTTACGAGCAGGCTCAACATAAGGAATCCGAGCAGCTTTGGCGATTGCGCAAAGGCGAGGCTCACCGTGCCAAAGCGCTGGCGCCAGTCTCCCGCGACGGCAATCTCTGCGTTTCCGCCAGCAAGCTCGCTGCGCTCTACCTCGAGCTGCGCGGCGGTTGTGTCGTTCAGTGGCGGGCGAACGTGAAGCCGAATGGTGCCGAGCAGCACAACAGCAGCACCGATGCCATAGAGCGGCCCAACCATGAAGGCGCCGCCCGCAACAACGAGCGCACCGCTCGCAAGGCAGGTTGCGGCGTAGCTGGCGCTGGTGATTGCGCGCAGCGGCCCCCAGTCGCCTTTGACCTCAGCAAGTCGCTCCATGCCGATCGCATCAAGGAGCGGCACGATCCCTGCGCCGGCGAAGGCGGCGAGCATGGAGCCTGGAATCCCCGCAGCTGGACCTACTGCGAAAGTGAAGACGCCGATCGCGGTGGTCAGGATGGCGAAGCGAAAGGCTGCGACGCGGCCGAGTGTGGCGTCACCGAGGTGGCCCCAGATCGGTGCGGCAGCGAGCGAGAGGACTGAGTTGATCGCGCCAACAAGGCCAATCGCCTCAAACGAGACGCCACGGTCACGAAAGACGATTGAACTGAAGGGTAGATAGCAGGCCTGCATGATGCCGACCACGAGGTAGAGATACGAGGCGCGGCGCATCCCAGGTCGGAGCAACATGAAGTTCATGTCGCTACATTACTGGCTCGCTGTCGCCTCCGCCCTGTGCGCCATCGTTGCGCTCGCGAACCAAGTTAACGAAGCGCGTCTGCTCTTTCATGAAGTAGAGCTGCCCAGCACCGGTTGGTCCGTTACGGTGCTTGGCGATGCTGAAGTCAATTGCCTCACCAACAGCATCCGGCTCCTCAATGCGATCCGCCTTGCGCCACAAGAAGATCACGACGTCGGCATCTTGCTCGATCGCTCCCGACTCACGCAGGTCTGAGAGGCGTGGCTCCTTCGAGTCGCCGCGCATCTCGGTCTGACGCGAGAGCTGGCTCAGTGCGAGCACCGGAATGCTCAGCTCGCGCGCGAGTGCCTTGAGTCCGCGTGAGATCTCAGAGACCTCTTGCACGCGGTTCGATTCACGCCCTGAAGAGCTTGGCTGCATCAACTGCAAGTAGTCAACGATGAGCAGATCAAGCCCGTGCTCCATCTTGAGTCGTCGCGCCTTGGTGCGCAGCTCCATCACCGAAATGCTCGCCGTGTCGTCAATGAAGATCTTGGCGCGCGAGAGGCTCTCCATCGCGCCAGCAATCTTTGGGAAGTCCATCTCAGCGAGGAAGCCGCTGCGCAACTTGAATGAGTCAATTTTCGTCACGCTCGACAGCAAGCGCAGCACCAGCTGTTCCTTGCTCATTTCGAGTGAGAAGACGCCGACTGACTTTCCTTCGCGCACTGCGGCGTACTCGGCAATGTTCAGTGCGAGCGACGTCTTACCAACCGACGGTCGCGCTGCGAGCACAATGAAGTCCGACGCCTGCAGTCCTTGTGTCTTGCTGTCGATGTCGGTGAAGCCGGTGCGTAGGCCCATGAGCTGCCCGCGGTTCTGATGTAGATGATCGAGTCGCTCGTACGCTTGGCCGAGCAGCGTTTCGAGTGCGGTGAATCCCGACACCGTACGGCGCTCGCTGATCGCAAAAAGTTCTGACTCGGCGCGATCAATCGCCTCAATCGCATCGGCGGGATCCTCGTAGCCGATTGATGCAATGCGACCGGCGGCACTGATCAGTCCGCGCAACACCGCCTTACGCTCCACGATCTTTGCGTACTGCTTGGCATGCACCGCTGTTGGTGTGCGATCGCAGAGATCCGCAAGCGCGGCGCGTCCGCCGATCTCTTCGATCTGGCCGCGGCGCTCCAACTCTTCGGAGACGGTAAGAATGTCGATCGGCTGGCGCTGCTCGTACAACGAGAGGACAGCGGCGTAGACCTTGCTGTTCGCCGGCTTTGGGAGTTGGCTTGTCATGCTCGTATTCTCTCAGCCGCGCCGTTGACGCTCTAGGTGGATGCCCACAAATCTGCCTCAATCTCTCCACGAAGAGGGGATCGGGCCCCTTCGGCTGTGGATAAGTCGGCGCCCGGCGCCGAGACGAAGGCTAGTGAACTCGGCGAAGAACGCCGACGAGCACACCCTGCACGTTCACGGTCGGGTAGTACATCGGCTTGTAGGCCTTGTTGGCGGGCTGCAGGCGAACCCGACCGGTCTCGCGGAAGAGCTGCTTCAGCGTGACCTCGTTCTCTTCAACCTGGGCGACCACGATGTCGCCATCGGCGGCCACCTTGCTCGGCTTGATCACCACGTAGTCGCCGTCGGCGATCTGAGCATCGATCATGGAGTCGCCGCGAATCTTCAGCAGGTAGGAGTCGGGGGTCGACATGAACTCCGGGACGGCGACCGTTTCGGAGCGCTCCTCGTAGGCCTCGATCGGCCCACCGGCGGCGATCTGCCCCACCACGACCAGCTCGCGGGCGGCCATCGGCAGGTTCGTTGTCTCGAGCTCACTGTCAATCTCCAGGAAGGAGCGGCCGCGGGCGGTGAGGCGCACGGAGCGCGAGAGGCCGGCGCCACGCTCGATCAAGCCCTCGTGCTCGAGGGTCTCAAGGTGGTGATGCACGGCGGAGGGGGCGGCGAGGCCGACCAGGTCGGCGATCTCTCGCACGGTCGGCGGGGTGCCTGAACGACGGATCCCCTCGGCGATCGCCTGGAGGATCCTCGTCTTTCGGTCCTGATCATGTCGGGTCATAGGGGTATTAGAACGCCTGTTCGGAACTGTGTCAAGTGGGTGGCACAACCCCCTGAAAGGATGCGTAGAGTTGTGACACGTATTCCTCGAGAGCAAGGGGACATCTAAGGGGGCAGGGTGTACGACGTAGGTGAGCTCGAGGCGTTGATTGATCGCGTGTACGAGCCGACTCGGCGTTATGCCCTGCGCCGAGCGTCGCCCGACGAGGCCGAGGACGCCGTCAGCGAAACCATGCTGCTCCTCTGGCAACAGCCCGAGCGCATACCGAAGGGCTCCGAGGTTGGATGGGCCATTGGCATCTGCCGCAAGGTCCTCGCCAACATGCGCCGGAAGCGCGTCAGGCGCGAATCCCTCCTTGGCAGATTCGTGACCCAACTTCTCCCCGTCACCCCCGCCCCCGTGATCTCTCGTGAGCCCGAAATCACTGCCGCGCTCAGTGCCCTCCCCGAGCGAGATCGCGAGGCCCTTCTCCTTGCCGTCTGGGATGAGCTCCCCGCCCGTGAGGCGGGGAAGGTCTTGGGGATCAGCGCTAACGCCGCAGCTATTCGCATCCACCGGGCAAAACGCCGCATGCGCGATCTGCTGAAAGAGGCGTGAAAGAGTGGCGGCCTAGGCGACATAGAGAGAGTAGGCGCAGGAGTCGATGCGCTCATGAGATGAACAGCTGGAGGTAGATGGTGGACGCACTAGAGAGACTGAAGCAGGCGGATCCAGCGCGAGGCGCCGCTGGCGCGAGCCGCGCCAAGCGCGCGGCACTTGCCGAGCGACTGACACAGCAGCAGCCAGGCGCGACTGCGCATACTGCGCCACGACGCTCCTTCGTTGTGCCAATCGCCATCGCTGCGGCACTTGCCATCTCAGTGATTGGATTCGCCCAACCAACTCGCGCCACGCTGGCGTGGAGTCCAACTGCGGACACCAGCCCTCTCGCCCCTTCTGCCGAATTGAAAACGGTATGTACGGAAGGAATGCCGATTACGGCGCAGCAGCTTGAACTGATCTCCAATAAATCACTCGATCTCGTGGATACACGTGGCAACGCGAGCTTGGTCGTGTGGTCAACTCCTACACTTCGATTGCACTGCATGCTTCTAAATGACGATTCAGGAGCGCTGGTCCGAGGCCCAGCGATGCTCAGTGAACCTGCTGCGCAGAACAGTGCACAGCTCACCATTGAATTCATGGCCGGAACAGAGTGGATGAGCGAGATGGTCATGGTTCTTTCGGGGCAAGCACCAGAAGGAACCGTTGACGTCGCAGTTGTTGGTCAGGAGTCAGAAGACTTCTCTGCATCGGTAAACAGCGCCGGTCAATTTGCGGTGTGGTGGCCTTCGGCCAGTGGGCAGGTCACAGGGCGAGTTGTTGCCCGAGACGCAGAGCTGAACGAACTCGCCTCTCTCGAACTTGCTGATTACTACGGCGATGCAGCGGCGCGACAGACTGCGCCACCTGCTGATGAGATGGACGATGGAACGGATTCCGATCCGACATCAGAGATGCCGGGCGGAGGCACGCTTGATCCTACTGATCTGCTGCCGCCTGTGACAGGTGGAGATGGCACCTTTGAGCCTGCGCAGATTACAAACGTCCGAGTACCGGCTGAAGTACAAGCAGGCACTCCACTGGTGATTCGCTTCCGTATGACGGATCCTTCGGGCTACCAGTCGCCTGTTGCATTTGTTGGCGGCCCAAGCGGCTGGGTGTCGAACTGGTGCGGATTTGGCGTCGCAGCCATTCGCGTGAGTGGTGACCAGCGCGATGGCGAATACGAGATCAGCTGTCTCGTGCCAACGAACGCACCGAGCGCCGGCTACATCGTTCGGATCGGCTGCGAGTGCACCTTCCCTGATGTATCAGGCGAGACACTGCTCGTGACCTACGACTTCAATTTGGTTGGTGGTAGCAGCGATGTGCGTGTGCCTGTGATTGCGAGTGCACGCATCAACTGGTTCGGAGAGGTTGCTGCTGGGAGCACGTTCTCTGTCTCAACGTACGCAACAGACGAGAGCGGTATCGCCTACGTTGTGGCCTGGGTGGATGGGCCGAATGGACGCACCACCAACGACGCAGGTCAACCCTGGGCTTCTGATATGGGCCTCGATACGATCACCAGAACTGGTGGCATTGGTTGGGAGCAATTCGTTCAGACCATCACGTTGCGAAGCGATGCAACGCCAGGTCGCTACAGGCTCTGGTTCTCGGTTGGAGACTCGATTGGCAATCGCGCTGCTCTGTACGACGTGACGTTGATTGAGTTTGTGATCGAGTAGTGGCTACTCGTCTGTCTCTTCCAGAAGTCGCGCACGCGTAATCGCATCCTCACCGTACTTCCGGCGCATGGTGTCGGCGGCTGCGGTGATGGTGCGTTCGCGTGCCTGCGCCGCGCCGTCAAAGAGGGCGAGCTGCTCCTCTTCGCCGAGGTCTGACGTTGAGACGCCAATGAGTCGATAGGCGCTGCCGCGCGCCGTCTTCTCGAGCAGCGCGCGCGCCGCTTCGAAAATTGGGCCAGCGAGATCTGACGGCTGCGCAAGCTTCACTTGGCGCGTGATTGACTGGAACTCTGCATCTTTTAGCTTGAGTGTGACGGTGCGCGCTAGCAGGCCCTCGCTGCGCAGTGAGTAGGCGACTGACTCAACGAGCCCTAAGAGCAGCGTCTCGAGCGCCTCCGGATCAGCGATGTCGTCGTCGAGGGTCATCTCACGGCCGAGTGATTTTCGTTCGCCGCCATCATCAACAGGCGTGTCGTCAATACCGCGCGCCAGCAGCTTGAGGTCGGGACCGCGATCTCCGAAGCGGCGCAGTAGATGATCGTCTGGTGCATTGGCGAGATCCCCACAGGTAAGAATCTCTAGTTCACGCAAGACGCTTTGCGCGACAGGGCCAATACCGGGAATCACGCCGACCTTTCGCGGTGCAAGCCATGCGGCTTCGCTGCCAGGCGCAACAATGGTCAGGCCGTTCGGCTTCTCTGCACCTGCAGCAATCTTCGCCACGAGCTTGCTCGCTGCTCCACCAACGCTAATCGTTAAACCCGTGGCGGATTTGACTGCGGCGCGAATACCACGACCAGCATCTTCAAGTGAACCGTGCAACTGTTCGGTGCCATTGAGATCGAGATACGCCTCGTCGACTGAGACCTGTTCAACAACAGGGCTCCATCCGCCGAGCACCTCCATCACTTCGCGCGAGACATCGCTGTAGCGATCGTGGCGCGGCGGAATGAGAATGAGATCAGGACAACGCGCACGCGCAACGTGCACCGAGGTTGCGGCGCGGACACCGAACGCGCGCGCCTCATACGAGGCGGCGCAAATCACGCCACGTGAACCTTCGCCGTATCCGACAGCGACGGGCTTGCCGGCGAGCGACGGATTGTCGCGAATCTCGACCGACGCGAAGAACGCGTCAAGGTCGACGTGCAGAACGCGACGGGTCGTAATCAGCCCTTCGGCTCGACGACGACCGTCACCTCGGCGACGAGGTGTGCCGCAACCTTGATCTGCACCTTGTACGAGCCGAGCTGCTTGAGCGGCTCGTCGAGCATCACCTGGTGCTTCTCAACGCTGATGCCGCGGCGATCGAGCGCCTCAGCAATCTCTTTGTTGGTGATGGAGCCGAAGAGCTTGCCGCCCTCGCCCACCTTGACGCCCATGGTCAGCGTGGTGGAGCTGATGCGCTGCGCGAAGCCTTCGGCCTCACCGCGCTGGCGATCCTGCTTTGCGGCTCGGGAGGCGATCCCTGAAGCGACCTGCGAAGCGGCCCCGCCGATGGCTGGGATCGCCAGCCCATTGGCGAAGAGGAAGTTCTTGGCGTACCCCCCGGCGACCTCTTTCTGGTCTCCGGCCTTGCCGAGCTTGGGCACATTGGCGGTCAAGATCACCTTCATCAGTTGGGCTCCTTCTCTCGTGGCTGGGAGGGCTGGGCGCCCCCCGTTGGAGCCCGATTCTCGCACAGGTCCCCCCCTTGACACAGAACGGATGTTCTATGACACTACGAACAGATGTTCTAATGCAGACCCCCACGAGGGGAGGAGGTTCAGGATGGCAATGCAACCGATTAGCCCAGTCGCGGTAGCCGTGACGGCACACTGGCGCACCGGCGCCCCAACCGCGGTCGCCTTCGAGGGGATCAGCCGCAAGGTGACCCAGGTCCTCGCGCTCCGCCGCGAATACGGCGTCTTCAGCGCCAGCGACGGCCCTCGCACCCTCTGGGAGATCGAGACTGGAGATGCCGCGCTCGTGCTGAGCTTCTCGCGTCGCACCGGCGCCTGGTCCATTCAGGCGTTCGACGATGCATGGGCGACCCTGCCATTCGCTTCGGGGATCACCGAGATGGAGCCGGTGCTCGTTCACGCATAGCCCCTGCCATAATGCGCGTCATGAAGAAGCAGCTACGCACTAAAACCTCGTCACCAGGGGACCACGTTCTCGGCCCGGTCCTCACCGGCCTCGTCGGTCGCGCCCGCGGTGTGCTGCACGGTCTCGAGATCACCCTCGATATCGCCCTTGCTGGCGTCTTGGTCATTGCGATCGCCCTGATCGGCGCAGATACCGTCGGGCTCGTTGCTGAGGGGATCCAAGAGGGCGGCATTGACGCAGCGCTCCTGATTCTTGATCGCGTACTCCTCGTCTTCATCATCGCGGAGCTGCTCTACACGTTGCGGCTCTCGCTGGCGCGAACTCAACTCATCCTCGAGCCCTTCCTCATCATCGGTCTCGTTGCGGTCGTTCGACGCGTGCTGGTCGTTACCGCACAGGCCGAACGAATC
>JAPLHR010000083.1 GCA_026389535.1 Chloroflexota bacterium | reverse complement strand
TGATCTCGATGTGCTTGTCGGAGATTGTTACACCCTGGCTTCGGTAGACCTTCTGGACCTCCTTGACGAGGTAGTTCTGCACCTCGGCTCGACCGCGAACCTCGAGGAGCTCCTGAGGGTCGAGCGGGCCATCGGTGAGCGGGTCGCCCGCGCGGACGCGGTCGCCACTCTTCACCAAGAGCTTGGCGTTGTGAGGGATTGGGTACTTCGATGCCGGGACAACGTCTTCGGCGCGAATCACGAGGCCGTCCTTCGACTTGACGAGCAGGCCCTTCACCGGAGCGGTGAGGTCGCCCGTAGTTGCCGAGGTGCCGATGAGCTGTCCAGCCTCGACGAGGTCACCCTCGCGTACGGTCAGCGCCCCATCGATCGGCAGGTCGAGTTCGATCTCGTACTTCTCGCTGTGGGTGACTTCAACAATGGTGCCCGCATCGCTACGGATCACTTCGACAACGCCATCGATGCGGCTGATCTCGGCCTTACCCTTCGGCTTGCGGGCCTCGAAGAGCTCTTCGACGCGCGGCAGACCGGCGGTGATGTCCAGCCCGGCGACGCCGCCGGTGTGGAACGTTCGCATAGTGAGCTGCGTGCCCGGCTCGCCGATCGACTGTGCCGCCATGATGCCGACCGACTCGCCCATCTCAATGAGCTTGCCCGTGGCAAGATTCCGGCCGTAGCAGGCCTGGCAGACGCCCGCAGGGGCGACACAGGAGAGTGGCGAGCGTACGGCTACAACATCAACCTTTGTGGCAGCGGCGATGCTCGCCGAATATGCCTCGTTGATCTCTTCGCCGCGCATGATGGAGTGGCTTGCATCCAACTTGATCTCTTCCGCTGCGATGCGGCCGAGGAGTCGGCGCGCGAATGTGCCACGCAGCTCCTTCATGTCGGGATGGTCAGCGCGGATTGGCCACTCGGTGCCCGTTACGTCGGCCGTATCGGCGAGTGTGATGTGCGTCGCCTCTGCAGTTCCACAATCCTCGATGCGCACGATGACATCCTGCGCCACGTCAACGAGACGGCGCGTGAGGTAGCCGGAGTCTGCGGTTCGGAGCGCCGTGTCGGCAAGACCCTTACGCGCACCGTGTGTGGAGATGAAGTACTCGAGCACCGTCATCCCCTCGCGGAAGTTTGACTTCACGGGAACGTCGATGATGCGACCCGATGGATCGGCCATGAGGCCGCGCATTGCGCCGAGCTGGCCGATGTTGCCCTTGTTTCCACGGGCACCGGAGTTCGTCATCATGAGGAGTGGGTGGAACTGCGGATCGCGGCCGCCCTTCTTCGTGTTCAGCTCCTTCATCATGGCGGTGCCGATGTCGCCGGTGGCCTTCTGCCAGACGCGGATCACGTTCTTGTAACGCTCCTCGTCGGTGATGAGGCCCTGGGTGTACTGGTCACCAACCTTGGCGACAGCCTTGTCGGCCTCGGCGATGATCGCCTTCTTCCCCTGTGCCATGGCAATGTCGAAGACGGAGATCGTCATACCGCCGCGGGTTGCCGCCTCAAAGCCGACGCGCTTGATGCCGTCGGCGAGGAGTGCAGTCTCGACCTTGCCGAGCAGCTGGAACGAGCGGCTGATCAACTCACGAAGATCGGCGCGCGCCAGCGAACGGTTTACGAAACGAAGTCGGTCTGGAAGGATCTCGTTGAACTTCACGCGACCAATGGTGGTCTCGATGCGCTGCTCAACGAGCTGCTCGCTCTTCTCGTCCCACACCTTGGCGACCACGTCGATTGGTGCGTGGATGGCCAGCTGACCGAGGTCATAGGCGAGGAGCGCGTCGGTCTCGTCGGAGAAGCGGCGTCGCTTGGCGCCATCGGCCAAGGTGGTCTCATGCGTGAGATAGA
>JAPLHR010000049.1 GCA_026389535.1 Chloroflexota bacterium | reverse complement strand
CGCTCCGCCGTTTCACCGAGCGAGATCGCTGGATACTTCGCGTGGAGTCGCGGATTCACAAAGCGCCAACCGATGGTGGTGTCGACGAGTTCGCGATTGCCGCGTTCGAGGCCACTCTCCGGCTTCAAGGTGACGAGCGGGGCGCGGCTCATGCTCTCAACCCCACCGGCAACAACGACTTCGGCATCGCCAACTGCAATGGCGTTCGCGGCGGCGGCGAGTGCCTGCAAGCCGGAGCCGCAGAGTCGGTTCACGGTTTGCCCTGGCACCTCAACGGGGTAGCCGGCAACAAGGAGCGCCATGCGCGCCACGTTGCGATTGTCTTCGCCGGCCTGATTGGCACAGCCCAAGATCACATCATCGATGTCGACCTCAACGGGGTAGCCGGCAACAAGGAGCGCCATGCGCGCCACGTTGCGATTGTCTTCGCCGGCCTGATTGGCACAGCCCAAGATCACATCATCGATGTCGGCGGCGTTGATGCCGCTGCGGGCGACAACTGCTTCAAGGACGGTAGCGGCAAGGTCGTCGGGGCGAACGCCAGCGAGTGCGCCGCCGTAGCGACCGAAGGGGGTGCGCAGCGCCTCAACGATCCAGGCCTCCTTGAGGGGGCGGCCTGGGGTGCTGCTCTGAGAGAGAGGTGCGCGACTACTCATGCGCTCAGTCTACGCCCGCCCCTCGGCTAGGATGGAGCCATGAGCGAGACCCTCGTACCTATCGCCTCCGCCCTCCCTCTGATCGCGACCAGCCTCACCCCTGGGCTCCCCAAGGCGGCCGAGCTCTTCGACTTCGCCGGTGGGGCCGAGCGCCGCTTCCGCACCTTGCGCCTGCGCATTGAGGAGCGCACCGTAACGGCTGCAGGCGAAGGCCTCGGATCCGTCGAGCTCCTCATTGATCGCCCCCTAGCCCGCGTCACCACAGTGCATCCGCAGGGTGGCTACGACGTGTGGGTCACCGACGGCGCCAACGTACGCAGCTATAACGCAGTCACGAAAACCACCACGCGCCGACCGCATCGCGCCGCGCCAACAGGCCTCGACGACAGCGGCCTACCGCAAAGCTCGCGCGTGCCGACCAACATGGGTCCGCTCCCCGGCAAGGGTTGGGCGACCAGCTTCGTTCGCCCTGGTTCGTTCTGCAGCAGCGTCCTCGCAGGTGCGGTGCTCGGTGCCGTGCACGAGACACGCCTCGTTGGACGTGTCGCACTCACCATTGAGGCGGCAGCCCCACGCGCCGTTGCTCTTGAAGGCGATCGCGCCGACTTCCGCTTCCGCGTCACCTTCGATCGACTCACCGGCCTCTTGCTTGGTGTGGAAGAGTTCCGCGGTACGCATCTGGTGCGCAGTGCGCTCTGCACCGCGTTTGAGGCGGATGCCTCTATTCCCACCAGTGCCTTTGATCTTGAACTTCCACCCGACGTTGTGACGCTCTACTGAGCCGCCGATGAGTGAGATCGTTGGACAGGCGCTGCTCGAAAAGTCGGTAGCACACCTCGTCGCCGCAAGCGACAGCCCAGAGCTCATCGCGAAACTGATCCCCGGATGCGATGCTCTGCATCGCATCGATGCAGAGCATATTGAGGGTCGCCTCGCGACACAGGTTGCTGGCATTCCGATTGAGGCCGCCATCTCTGTTCGTCGCACTGTTGAGGTACTCAGCGGCGGCGTGACCCGACTGCATCTACGACTGAAGGTGCGCCCCGACATTGGCGGTCATGCGATTGTGGTTGCCCTCATTGATCTCACCGAGGCGAGCGCAACGAGCAGCAACGCCTCGTGGCGAACCTCAACGGAGCTTGATCCGATGCTCGCCGTAATGGCGGGGCAGCGTGTAGAAGAGTTCTTGCGCAGTTCGATTGACCACCTAATCGCGGGCCTCGCAAGCTAAGCGCGTCGCGTCGGCGCTAGGCGTTCAGCGCCACCCAGATTGCAGCGAGCACGATCAACGCCAAGGTTGCAATCATCAACACCCACCCGGCACGAAAGAGTGCACGCCCGCGGCTGATCGGCCACCAGGCAACAACGGAGCGCGCGATGCGCAGTGCCGCTTCAGCCATGGTGACGAAGAGTGGAATGGAACCAATGAGGAGCGGCACCTTGACGATACCGTCGCTCCACTTTGCGCCAAGGTTGAGCGCACTGATGACAATGGTTCCGCAGATGAGTGCGACAACGCTCAAGTAGATGTAGCCGCTGCGCAGTGGCGTTGGATCTGTCTCTGGGACGTATGCGGGGAGACCGTCGTCGGCGATTGGCACAGGCTGGCGATCGAGCTTGATCATCCCTGGCTCGTAGCGCTCATCAACGAGCACGCCGCGCATCAAATCACCTGCGTCCGGCGCCTCCTCGTGCGCGCCTGGGAGTGCGTGTGGCAGCGCCTCAGCGCCGTCGATCTGATCGGGGCGAACGATGCGTTGGCGCTCGTTGCTCATCGTCGAGCGAGCAGGAAGCCGACAACCGCCAGAACGATGCCGAGGATGCGCGTGGCGGGCACAGGGATGGCTGCGGCGCCAAGGAGGCCGAACCCATCAATCGCGAGTGCGGCGCCGAGCGAGCCAAGGATGTAGATCAGGGTCGCCTCGGTCACGCCGAGCACCGGCACGGTGGTGGCGAATCCGGTCACGATCAGCGCGCCGAAGAGGCCGCCCGTCAGCAGGAGTGGCGGCACCTTCGTCGCCTCCACGAGCTGCAGCTTGCCGCTCAACAGCGCCACAACGAGCAGCACCGCCAGGCCGCCAATAAACGAGACGACGGCGGCGCTCACCGGGTCGGTGCGGCGACCAAGTTCGGAGTTCACGATCGACTGCACCGAGGAGCCGACCCCAGCCGCGAAGATGAAGAAGGCCAAGGCTAGAAACTGCATGCGTCCCCCTCTGCTGGATTGACCCGAACTACGAGCGGTCACTGGCTACTCGCCTTGGGCGCGGGTGAATCCCTCTTCGCTACCCCACACACGGAGCTTCTCAAGGTGCACCCACGGTGCAACGCCCGCCACGCGGGCGGCAAGGGCGAGGAGTGTCTCGTCGGGCAGATCGGAGCCATCGGCGCGTGCCAAGAAGCGCGCACGGAAGAGGCCGGTTGGATCGAACGCAGGGGCAGCATTTGGCCACACGACCGTCCCCTTGCTCTCGATCATCTTGAGGGTGAGCTCCTGCCCGGCGAGGGCGGAGAGCTTGGCGCCAAGTTCCGCTGGCGACATGAGTGACTGCAAGAAGAGATCGAGGCCGACCACGCGGGCCTTCCCCACCTCGCGTTCGCGCGCCTCACCGCTGGTCCAGCGCGCATGTGGCTTCACATCAACAGGGCGTGGGCGGCTCGCGGCGGCAGGAACCGTTGTTGGTCGCTTGCCGAGGCTCTCAATCACCGCATCGGCGAAACCGCTGGTGCTCGTCGCCGCCTCAACGTCGCCGCCCTGCTGGCGCACCACATCCTGTGGGAGTGCCTTTCCCGCTTCGAGCGTTGCAAGCACTGCATCTTCCACAACATCGGCGAGGTCTATCTCGCCCAAGTGGCGCAACATCATCGTTGACGAAAGGATCAGCGCGGTTGGATTGATCACGTTCTTGCCGGCGTACTTCGGTGCGGAGCCGTGCACCGCCTCAAAGATCGCCACGCCATCACCGTAGTTCGCGCTCGACGCAAATCCGAGTCCGCCAACAAGCCCAGAGGCGAGATCGCTAATGATGTCGCCGTGTAGGTTGGTGGCAACCACCACATCAAACTGCGCCGGGTCTTTCACCATCTGGTGCGCGACGTTGTCAATGATCAAATGATTCGCCTCTAGCGACGGATACTCTTTGCTGAGATCTTCACCGATCTGCTTAAAGAGCCCTTCGGTGAACTTTAGAATGTTCGCCTTGCTCGCAGTGATGACCTTATGTCGACCTTCGCGTAGCGCCAGCTCATAGGCGAAGCGAATGATCTTCTCGGATCCCGTGCGGCTGATCAGCTTGACCGCCTGCGCCACGTCATGCGTCTGCAGATGTTCGATGCCGGCGTAGAGGTCTTCTACGTTTTCGCGCACGATGACCATGTTGATCCCTTCGCCTTTGTACCGCGTTGGCACGCCGGGGAGCTCGCGCGCAGGTCGAACGTTGGCGTAGGTCTCAAAGAGTTTGCGCAGCGTGACGTTGGCACTCTTCTCACCGAAGCCGACCGGCGTCTCGAGTGGCCCCTTCAGTGCGACGCGCGTGCGCTCGATGCTGTCACGCGTTGCCTTCGGCACGCCAGAGGTGTCGCCCTTCTTGAAGACCTCGGCACCAGCCTCGGCCTCCTCCCAATCAAAGGCCACGCCTGCAGTGGCGGCGGCGGCATCGAGGACGCGCTTTGTGGCGAGGGCGACCTCGGGGCCAACCCCGTCGCCAGGGATCAGGGTGATGGCGTGGCGTCGTGGGGTGGTCATGCGCTCAGGATAGCGGGGTTAGCGTGCGGCGCTGGGGGCGACGATCGGCAGGTTCACATAGCCGCGGAACTGGAAGCCGGGGCGGCGCACTGCGCCTGGAAGGAGCGTGATCTCGGGGAGCGCCTCGGCCAGCGCGCCAAAGAGAAGCTCGAGTTCGAGCCGTGCCAGCGGCGCACCGATGCAGAAGTGAATGCCGCCGCCGAACGAGAGGTGTGATGTCTCGCCACGCGCGATGCGGAAGGCGTCGGGGCTCTCGTACTTCTCGGGGTCACGATTCGAGGAGCCGATCATCAGGCCCACCTTTGAGCCGCGTGGGATCTGCACGCCACGAACCTCAAAACCCTCGTCGAGGACCCAGCGCTGAAAGAATTGCAACGGCGGATCCCAGCGCAGGATCTCTTCGATCGCACTCTTCATCGGCACCGTTCCGGCACGCAACAGCTGCCACTGATCTGGATTCGCCGCGAAGGCCGCGACACCATTAGAGGCGGCATTCACCGACGCCTCGTGGCCGGCCATCAGGAGCACCATCACGGTGGAGATCACCTGCTCGTCGCTCAGGTGCTCGCCGTCGACGGTGGCATCAATGAGACCGGAGAGTAGGTCGTCGGCCGGCTGACGTCGGCGAGCCCGAATGAGGTCGGCGACGTAGGCGGAGAATTCGCGCACGGCGAGGTTGGCGTGATCCTTCACCGCGTCAGACGGCGCCGGCTCATACATCGAGACCACGTCGTGGGAGAGGGCCAGGATGCGCATGCGGTCAGGCTCGGGGACGCCGATCAGCTCACAGATGATCGTGAGTGAGAGCGGCTCCGCCAGATCCTGCACCAGGTCAAGGCTGCCGCGTTCGCGTGCGGCGGCGATGCGCTCACTAATGAGGCGGCTCGCCGGGCCGCGCTGCGCCTCAATGGATCTGGGCGTGAAGGCGGTCGTCACGAGGCGGCGCAACTTGGTGTGGTCGGGCGGCTCGAGGGCGATCATGTCCCAGCGCTCAAAGGCCTTGAAGTCGGCGTAGCGGTCGTCGCGCCACGGCTGTAGGTCCGCCTTGTCGCGAATGAACTCTTCGGGGGTGTAGCGCTGCGAGAAGTCGGAGCCGAGCCGCTTGTCGCGCCAGGCGGCGTGCACGTCGGCGTGGCGGGTGATGAAGTGGATCCCACTCTGCGGTGAGTGCCAGACCGGCCCGTGCTCCCGTAGGCGGGCGTAGGCGGGGAAGGGATCGAGTGCGGTGGCTGCGTCGGTCGGGTCGAAGAGAAGCTCTGAGTCCGCCACGCGGTTACGCCCCAGCGGCGCGGTCTCGGGCGATCAGCAGGCGCAGGCCGTGTACGGCCGTGTCGATCACCGGATCAATCGAGAAGTTCTTCATTGAGGCCTGCGACTCTTCGTGGGTCATGGAGGGGCTCCCAACGCAGACCATGATGCCGCCCGCGCGTGCACGCAGGGTTGCCGCAACGATGAAGAGGGTGGCGGACTCCATCTCGGAGCTGATCGCACCGCCGCCGATCCATGCCTTCCAGCGACGTGCCAGATCCTCGGAGATCGGCATGCGCTCCGGCTCAACCTCGCCGTAGAACGAGTCCTTCGACTGCGCCACACCAACGCGATGGCGCACGTTACGCTCACGCGCCGCGTCACGCATGGCCAGCACCACATCAAGATCGGCAACAGCGGGGAACTCCATCGGCAGGTAGTGACTGCTCGTCCCTTCGTCGCGAATCGCGCCGCTGATCACGGCCAGGTCGCCCGTCTGCATGCCGGGCTGCATGCCGCCCGAGGTCCCCACACGAATAAAGGTGTCGGCTCCAATCGCGTACAGCTCTTCAGCAGCGATTGCCGTTGATGGGCAGCCAATGCCAGTTGAGGTGCAGGCCACTGGCACACCGTCGAGCTCGCCGACCCAGGTGGTGTACTCCCGCTTCTGCGCCACGAATCGTGGGTTATCGAATCGCTTCGCAATCACCTCAACTCGCCCAGGGTCACCCGGCAGCAGTACGTAGCGCCCGACGTCGCCCTTCTTTAGGCCGAGATGGTGAACGGTGCCGTCTGGCTCAAAGATTGCCATGTGTGGATTATGACGTGATCAGCGCGCGGATGGCGATGAAGATCACGCCGACGAAGACGATGATGCCAAAGAGGAACATCGCGGTGGCTACGAGTGGATTGAACTGCAGCGGCGTCGAGGCGCTCTGCCCCCAGTTCGCTAGTCCATACACCGTTAAGGCCGACATGGTGGCGATACCAAGAATGCCGATGAAGAGATCAAACGGTCCACTCGGCACGCGGCGATACGAGGTTTTCACGCCGGCGGAACCGAAGGCACGCGATTCAAGGCTGATCGCCAACTGCTGCACGCGCTCAACGGCACCAGCGGCAACAGGCACAAACGATGGAACGATCGAGCCGAAGCCGGTCCCCTTCATGCCGCGCGATCGCTGCGCCGCCAACACCAACTGCACTTCGCGCTGCAACACCGGCACAAGCTGGAGCGTCATTGAGATCATGAAGTTGATCAGATAAGGCACGCGCATACGTGCAAGCGACGCAAAGAGATCAGATGGGTGTGTTGTCAGGATGAGTGCAAACGCCATTGTTTGGAACGAAGCGACACGCAACATCAGTGAGATCGCATGCGAGAGGCCCTCGGAGTAGACGCTAAATGGGCCCACAGGAATGGGCGTTGCACAGTGATCCCCGCAGATTGCTGGCGCAAGCGACTGAATCACAATGATTGATGCCGTGATTGGCGTAAAGATCACCAGGATCTTCGCGAGGGGCCTGATGATCTTTGAGGTGAGTGCAATCCCAATCGAGAAAAGGAAGACCGCAAGTAGTGGTAGCGGCGAATAGGTCGTGAAGCAGAAGATCCCAGCCGGGAGCAGCCAGGCGAACTTTGCCACGGGGTCGAGGCGGTGCATCCATGAGGTTCCACGAACATGGCTAACTGAGACGCTCGGTCCGTACATTAGGCAGCTCCCTTCTTCTTGCCACCAAGCTCGGCGGAGAGTTCGGCAACGCTCAGCGATGCTGGCTTACCTTTGCGACTCTTTAGGCGTAGTGAGATCTGCGTGACCTGTGGTGGCGCAATGTGCGTGCGCTCCATCACCTCGGTGTTCCCGAAGACTTCGCGGGCGCCACCGTCGGCAATGATTTTGGCGTTCCACATCACGATCATGCGCTCGCTCACGTCGGCCAAGAGCGGCATATCGTGCGAGACGCAGATCACCGTTGAGCCACGATCCTGCAGCCGATGGATCAACTGGTTGATCACCTTGGTGGTCTGATGGTCCTGGCCGGTGGTCGGCTCGTCGAGCACGAAGACCTTCGGGCCCATCGTGAAGACCGAGGCGATCCCCACCAGCTTGCGCAGCGGGAAGCTCAGTCGGTAGGGGTGCATCTCGGCGTACTGCTTGATGTCGAAGAACTCCAGGGCGTGCGCGATTCGTTCGGCGATCTCTTCAGGTGGCAGCTTCAGGTTTGTTGGGCCGAAAGCCAACTCCGCCGTGACCGACGGGGCGAAGAGCTGATGGTTTGGGTTCTGGAAGACGTAGCCGACCGTCGACGACATCTGCTGCACGGAGTTCTTCGCCGTGTCCTTGCCGTCAACCACGATGCTCCCTGAGGTTGGCTTCAGCAGACCGTTCAACAGTTTGGTGAGCGTGGTCTTCCCCGAGCCGTTCTGGCCAACGATGCCAACCGACTGCCCCTCTGGAATCTCAAGGCTGACACCATCAAGCGCGAGGACGGCACCGTTCGAATACACATAGCGAGCATCGGTGACGTTAATCAACGGCGTGCTCATGCTCGTGCCTCCAACCAAGTGATCGCTTCATCTGTCGTGACGGGTAGATCCTTTGCGCCAGCGGCTGCAAGTGAGAGAGCCAGTTCCGTTGCCTGTGGCACCCGCAGACCAATCTTGGCGAGTTCGGCGCCACGCGAGAAGACTTCGCTCGGCGTGCCGATCATCACGATCTCTCCCTGGTGAAGCACGACGATGCGATCGGCGTAGGCGGCAAGCACTTCAGCCTCATGCTCGGCAACGATCACCGTCATCCCCTCTTCGCGATTCAACTTGCGGGCAAGCTCAAACACCTCTTCCTTACCGATCGGGTCAAGGTTGGAGGTCGGCTCATCCATGAAGAGGATCTTCGGCTGCATCGCGAGCACCGAGGCGATCGCGAGCCGCTGCTGCTGTCCACCTGAGAGGCCCATCGGGGAGCGTTCCTCAAAGCCGGCGAGTCCAACGGTGCCAAGTGCCGCACCAACGCGCGGTGGCATCTCTTCATTTGGAACGCCAAGGTTCTCTAATCCGAGGGCGACCTCTTCGGCAGCACTCACCTGGCTCATCTGGAATTCAGGGTTGTCGAACACAATGCCAACGGTGCGCGCCATTTCGCGCACGGGGGTGGTGGCGGTGTCGAGCCCCTCAACAGTGACGTTCCCTTCGTAAAAACCCATGGTGGATTGCGGAACGATGCCGTTGATGGAGAGGCCGAGCGTTGTCTTGCCGGCGCCATTGAGGCCCATGATGCCGAGGTATTCGCCGCGCTTGATTTCAAGATTGATCTTGTTCAGTGCCGGCTTCTCACCACCGGAGTAGGTGAAGCTCAGATTCTCAATCTTGACGGCGATCTCTCCAGCCAATGTGACCTCCTACATCTCTTCGACAATCCTATGGGGTGCGGTGTGTAGCGAACCGCCCGATCGCACTATGCGGTGCGACCGGGCGGCTGTCGCGCTCGTCAGCGCGACGATTTACCTGTTCAATCCTTTGCGCGAATAACGGCGACGCCTGCGCCAAGCGTAAAGAGGCCTGCAAGCACATTCATTGCTGCAAGCATCGGGAACGCCTGGTCAGGTGCATCGATCTTGATAGCGCTTGCGGCGAACGGCAATGCGATCACGAAGATACCCATTGCAATTACGCCGACAGCTGCGGCCTCACGAGGCCCAACCGTTGCTCCAGTATCTTTTGCCATGATTTCTCCTCCTTACGCTGGCTTGATCTGGCTGTATACGTACAGCAAGATGACGATGCCAACGCCAAGTCCAACGAGCACCATCTTGAGCGCGCCGCTCTGGTCAGTTTTCGGAAGGCCAACGCCAGCCGTAAGGCCAGATGGCAACGCTCGAAGAATGGCAAGGCCGATGAACGTTGCAATCAACTTGTCTGCGGTCGAGCCTGGAAGGCCGCCGAGGAACGAGGATGCAAGCACACCGGTGCCGCCTGAGGCGATCGCCGCCACGAGCGCGTCCGAAGAGTGCCCGGTGGCACCGCCGAAGACGAAGGTGATGATTGGCGCAGCCATTGCCTGAACGGCAATGCCGCAGATCACTCCGACGGCAATCAAGCCTGGGAGTGACTTGCCGAGGCCGAAGCTACGGATACCGTAACCCCAGACAAGGGCACCAACAACGTTACAGAGTGCGAACGGAATCCCGACTGGGCCGTTGACCAACGAGCCAGCGGTGTTCGTGATGATTCCGGTGAGGGCGCCCCACCAAGGTCCGAGCGCGACGCTCACGACCATGGTCCCGATCATGTCGAGGAAGATCGGTACGTTTACGAGCTTGATAATGAATCCGCCGACGATGTTGAGGGCCGCCATTACTGGCACAAGGACCGCAACATACGAGAGCGGGATTCGCTGGGCGGCGCGTGCCGCTGCTGCTCCTGACATCTCTGTTCCTCCCTTTCGCCGGTTTCCAGCCTGGAAGCCGACCTGCTTCGCCCTGGGCGACAACGCCACCCTTGGCTTTACAACCAAACGGCAACCCGCCGTTCCGCGGAGATTATGCTTCCTTAACCTTTTGTCAAGCCCCTGATGCGTCAGGTGAGTCAGCGACCGAGGGGTTGCGGCAGTGGGCTTCGGGGTATGGTCTCCCCCTTGGGGAGCGCAGGCCAGGGGGCCTATAGCGAGGAGGCATTCATGCGAGGGAAGTGGTGGTCGAACCCGATTCTGAGCTCCCTGACCCCAGTGGTTGAGGGCTCTGGGTTTGTTACAACAAACGAGGGGGAGGTCGGGCGGGTGGCCACGTGGATGGCCGCTGAGGAGTTCCCCGACTTCCGCTCCACCGCCCCGGCGGCGAAGGGGCCCTTTGACATTGGCCCCGACCCCGACAAGAACATCGACCTCACGATGCTCATCACCATCCTCAACTTCGCCTTTACCGACTTCGTCACCTCCAAGAAGTTCGAGGTCACCTATAACGGGGTCCGTTACTCAGATAGCGAGGCGATGTTCGCCTGCCTGCACAAGGCGATCCTGGCGGGGCAGCCGATCCTCACCGGCCAGTGGGCCGCAGGGGTTACCCGACGCGACCTTGAGGAGCTCTTCCGCGGCAACATCGAGATCCCAATGCTCGACGAGCGGGTCGTGGCACTCAACACGGTCGGTACCGCCCTCACCGAGAAGTACGACGGGAAGTGGCACCGCTGGGTCGCCTCCTGTGCGCCCGCCCTCTACGCGGGTGGTGACGGCCTGCTCGAACGACTCGTCAGCGAGTTCCCGCGCTTTGATGATGTGAGCGACTGGAAGGGGCACAAGATCCAGATTCAGAAGCTTTCGCAACTCGGCCTCTGGGGGCTCCACCGCGGACTCGCTCCACTCGGCCGCGCGGTGCTGAAGGATCCAGAGATGTGCACGGCGTTTGCCGACTACATCGTGCCAGTTGCACTGCGCACCATGGGCATCTTTGAATACGAGGCGTCACTGGAGAAGCGCCGACGACCAGCAGATAAGCAGCTGCTGATTCCGGAGGTTGACTACCGACTCTGGAAGACGTATCACGCGACACACTATCCGCACCACCTCACGCGAACGATCATGTACTAGCCGTGGTTCAATCTCGCAGTAGCGCTCAGTCGCGCACGCTTCCCTTTGCCGATGTGTTGTCGCGACCTGGTGCTGTAGTCACAACCATTGGCGGACTCATAGCGCGGTCACCAGTCTCAATGGTGCCGATTGGCCTGATTGCGATTGGAAGCGGTCCGTTTGGATCGTATGCTGTTGGTGGCGCAGCTGCGGGTGCCTTCTCCATCGCGAACGCTGTTGGTGCAACCTTGATTGGTCGCGCTGCAGATGAGCGTGGACACCGACCGATGCTCTTACGCGCCTCTGCCGTGATGGTGGCCGGCGCTGTGCTGATCTCGGCGGTCGCGATCTTATCCCCAAACGCACTGCTTCTTATTGCCGCCTCGGCGCTCTTTGGCGCAGCCACTCCAGGAATGGGCTCCATCATTCGCGCTCGCTGGACCTCTGTTGTGCACACTGCGCCGCTTCGCATTCGCGCGATGGCGCTAGAGTCGGTGAATGATGAGGCAAACTTTTTAATCGGGCCGCCACTCGCCTCACTTCTCATCGTGCAAGGATTTGTTTGGGGGCCCGTTGCAGCGGCGGCGCTTTTCTTCGTGATCGGGACGCTCATGGTGATCTCCCAGCGATCGTGGGAGCCAGCGCTGCATGAGCGTGATGCGGCAGGAATGCGCGGTGAGATACACGCAAACGGGCTGCTCATGCTTAGTGCAGCGGCGATTGGTGCGATTCTCGGCGCAAGCCAAGTGCTCCTCCTCGCATACTGCGCAGCGGTCGGCGCCGCCGCCGGAATCGCTCTTGCGCTCGGCCTCAACTCTGGGGCGAGTCTGGTTGGCGCGATCCTGATCGGCTCTAAAGCTGATTGGCGCTGGTCGGCGGAGCGGCGCTTCGCTGTTGCGGCAATCATTTTCGCGCTCGCGACTATTCCGACCGCCCTTGTTAGCGGCTACCTTCCGTATCTGATCGTCACCACAATTGCCGGATTCGGCATCGCCCCGATGTTTATTCAGCAGAACGCAGTGATCGCAGAGCGCGCTGGCGGGGCGGCACGAAGCGGCGCGTTCGCCCTCATCGGCGGAGGTGTGGTCTTTGGAATTTCAGCCGGCTCTGCAATGGGCGGCATTGCGATCGATGCCTATGGAGCCTCCGAGGCGCGTCTGATCTTGATCCCGCTGGTGCTCCTGATGGTGCTCCCGATCCTGCTTGGAGCTCAGCGCGCCGAGAAGCGCCCGACCCGCTCCGCAAAGCGCTGAAGGAAGGCCTCGCCGTCGCCGGCAATGGCGACGCGGCTGTTCGCCGGGGTGTTGGTGCGGCCTCGCACATCCACGAGAAGGTCTCCCTGTGTGATCCCCTCACGCGTCTCAACGGCGCTCGGCGCACTGATGATGGTTGCAAGCCCTGCATGGAGCGCCACCGCCACGGTGAAGGCGTCGTGAATGTGTGACCCCTCGATCTTGTCGTACTGCAGGTGGAACTCGTCGTAGAAGCGCAGCGCCTCGTCGATCAGGCGCAAGACCGGGTTGAGTGTGGCATCGCCGCGCTGTGCGCCAGCACGGCCGGCTGCGGCAACGAGTGCCGCCCAATGCGGTGGTCGAATGAGTGCCGACTCTGTGGCATCAAGTGGCAGGATGAGCGCCGGTCGGCCCGCTACAGCACAGGCACGAATAACCTCGTCGAGCGCCTCGGGGTCGCACCAGGCGTTCCACTCACTGCGCGCACCGGTGTTCCCTGGCGTCAATACCGCACCAGTCATCAGCACAACGTCGTGCAGGAGCGTCGGAAGCTCGGCGTCAATTCGGAAGGCGGCGGCAATGTTGGTGACCGGCGCGCAGCCGATGATCGTCACGGCGCCAGGATGACGACGCACCTCGGCAACGATGCGCGCGGCGGCGGCGTTGGTGCCATCGGGTGAGGGTGTACTGAGTGCACGCGACGGCGCAGGAAGCACGGCGTAGCCGAGACCGGTTGGCCCGTGCGTCTCTGGTGTGGTGACCAGCGCCTTCACGAGCGGCGTACGAGCCCCGGCGATCACGTCGATATGTGACGCGCCCGCAACGTCGAGCACACCGCGTGTGTTGCGCACGACTGCTTCGAGGTTGACGTTCCCTGGCGCACAGGTTGCAACGAGCAGCTCGGCATCGGGTGATGCGAGTGCGTAGAGGAGCGCCATCGCATCATCGATGCCCGTGTCGACATCGAGGATGAGCTTCTGTTGCGGCATGCGCGCGAGCGCTACTTGATGCGGCCAGCGGCGCGATCCGCCGCAATGAGCTTGCGTAGGCCCGCGATTGACGTATCGATCACGCGATCAATCGATGAGTCGGCAAGCTCTGCCTCGGTCATTGGGCGCTGATCTGGATTGCCAAGGATCAACATTGCACCGCCAGCGCGCACGCGCAGCGTTGCTGCAACGATGAAAAGTGTTGCCGCCTCCATCTCGGAGCAGATTGCGCCACCAGCCATCCATGCCTTCCAGCGACGCTGCAGGTCTTCGGCGATCGGCATGCGCTCTGGGTTGTGCTGACCGTAGAACGAGTCCTTCGACTGGGCGATGCCAACGTACCAAGGGAAGCCACTCTCCTTCGCCGCCTCGCGCAGGGCGAGGGTGATGTCGAGATCGGCGACCGATGGGAACTCCATCGGCAGGTAGTGGCGACTGGTGCCCTCGTCGCGAATAGCGCCGCTAATGATCCCAACCGAGCCCGGCTTGATGTGATGCTGCATGGAGCCCGAGGTGCCAACGCGAATGAAGGTGTCGACGCCAATGTCGGCGAGCTCCTCAACGGCGATCGCCGTGGAGGGGCAGCCGATTCCAGTGGAGGTGCAGGCGACAGGGACGCCGTCGAGCTCCCCCGTCCAGGTGGTGTATTCGCGGCGGCGCATCAGGAACTTCGGGTTGTCGAAGCGGCTGGCGATGACCTCAACACGATCTGGGTCGCCAGGGAGCAGCACGTAGCGGCCGACCTCGCCCTGCTTGATGCCGATATGGTGCTTGCGGCCGTCGTCCTCTCTTGCTGCCATCAGTGTGCCCCTCCCGCTAGATATGGCGCGGCGAGTTTCGCCGCCTCTTCCTTCGATAGGTAGCTGCTCTGCGTTCCTGGCTTCTGCACGCTCTGTGAAGCGCAGGCTACGGCAAGTTCCACCGCGCGCACCGGCGTGAGGCCACTGGCGAGACCGAACGAGAAGGCGCCGAGGAACGAGTCGCCCGCCCCGGTCGTGTCGACCACGGTCACCTTCGGGGCGGCAACACGCTGAATCGGCTGGCCACGCTGGGCAATTGCGGCACCGTGCCCACCGAGCGTGACCAGCAGGTTGACGCCGCTCTTCGCTGCGGCGGCAAGGATACGCTCGTCGGCACCGTCGCCGATCGCCGAGCCGCCGAAGAGGGTGGTGAACTCCATCTCGTTGGGGGCGAGCCAGTCGGAGAGGGCGAGGAGCTCAGGGTCGATGGGTGCGGCGGGGGCTGGGTTGAGCAGGGTGGTGATCCCCGCAGCATGTGCCGCGCGGAAGGCGGCGAGCGTGGTCGCCTGCGGAATCTCGAACTGGCCCACGACGATGGTTGGCTTGAAGTCGCGAACGGCCGCCTCGGCGACGGCGGGGTCGGTCTCGTTGTTGGCGCCGGGGACGATGATGATGCGATTGATCCCGTTCGCGTCGACCCAGATCGGCGCGACGCCGCTGGAGCCTGGAACGGTGCGCATCCAGCGCGTGTCGATCCCCTCGCGCACAAAGTTCGCTAGATGAGAGGTGCCATACGCGTCATCGCCAACGGCGTTGACCATGGCGACAGGGGCGCCGAAGCGTGCCGCCTGGACCGCCTGGTTTGCCCCCTTCCCGCCGAAGCCCATCTGGAAGCGATCGCCGACCAGGGTCTCACCCGCATTGGGGATGACCTTGGCGTACGAGATCAGGTCCATCATGGTGCTGCCGACAACAAGGACTCGCGCCGCGCCCATAGCGCCTCCCAACTACAACTGCACGCGGCCGATGAAAGCACCGCTGTGCGGATCTACGGTGATCAGTCTAGCGGCAGCCCCCACCGCAATACGCCCGAGTTCTGGCGTGCGCAGCAGGTCTGCTGGACTCTTCGTTGCGGCGACGAGCATCGCCTCAAACGGGAGCCCTGCGGCAACCATCGTGGCCACGCTCGTATCAAGAAGGGTCACCGAACCGGCGAGTGTCCCGTCAACCAGGGTAGCGCGGCCGTCACGCACGCGGACCGGCAGTGAGCCGAGGCGGAAATCTCGATCGCCGAGCCCCGCGGGTGGCAGGGCATCGGAGATGAGCATCATTCGTGTACCGAGTTGCGCCGCGAGAACTGCGGCACTGCGCACATCCACATGTACGCCGTCACCGATCAGCTCAACGCGAGCTTTTGAATGTGTGAGCGCGGCACCAACAACACCTGGCGTGCGGTGGTGGAACGGCTCCATGCCATTGCAGAGATGCGTCGTTGATGCCGCACCGCGATCCCATGCGGCGATAGCCTGTTCAAACGTTGCACCTGTGTGACCGATCGAGGCCACAACCTTGCGGCGAATGAGCGCATCAATCAGCACGTCACCACCACGCAGCTCTGGCGCAAGGGTCATCACGCGCAGGGCCGCCCAGTCTTGCTGGTTCTTCTCCAGCTCCGCCGCGACCTCACCTGGCGTCAAGAGCGTCGTTGGGTCGTGTGCCCCCTTGCGCGCGTGCGCGAGCGCCGGACCCTCGGAGTGAGCGCCAAGGATGATCGCCTCACGTTTTGCGCGACCAGCCGCGCGATCGGCCGACTGCTCGGCACGCGCCGTTGCTACCGCGCGGAGCCAGAGTCGCAAACTTGGAATGGGAAGGCTCACTGCGGTTGGTAGAAACGCGGCATATCCATGTGCGTTGAGCGTCGTCGCGACAGCGCGCAGCGCAGCAACAACATCGCGATCTATGGCTCGGCCACCGCGAGATGCGATCAGGAGTGCCTCGGATCCACCTGTGCCCAACACGTCGTGCCCACCTGCACCATGCAGATGCAGGTCGACAAACCCGGCGCTCAGCAGCCCATCAATGCGTCGCGCCCGAGCAGCGCTTGCTGAGTGACCACGGACTGGCGTGACGGAGGTGATTCGACCAGCCGCGGTATCAATGCTGATGAGGACATCGTCAAGGATGCGCTGCCCAACGAGTGCGGCGCCGCGGATCTGTGTAGATGCCATCGTGCCGTGGTCGTTCGCGACTTACTTGCTGCTCAAGCTTGCAATAGCCTTCTGTGCGGTCTCAAGACCGAGGAGTGCGCAGTGGATGCGCGTGGGGCCAACCTCAACACCAAGGAGCTCCATCACGAAGGGGCTGCCGAGGGCCAAGATCTCGTCGATGCGCTTGCCGCGCAGCTCGTCGGTGATGAGCGAGGTGCCTGCCTGTGAGATGGCACAACCGCGGCCGCTGAACGCGACATCGGTTATGACGCCAGCGTCGTCGAGTTGCAACTGCAGATTGATCACGTCACCGCAGTTCGGGTTGCGCCCCTCAAGGCTGACGCTCGGTGCGGCGAGCGGCGCCTGATTGTGCGGACGGCGATGGTGCTCAAGGATCTGCTCGCGATAGAGATCGTCCATGCCACCCATCGCTTAGCCCTCAAATACCTTGCGTGCCTCGCGGAGGCCCACAAAGAGTGCATCGAGGTCTTCGTGTGTGGTGTACGGGGCAACGCTGACGCGCGCCGAGGAGCTGAGCTCCAGCTGCTCGTGGAGCGGCTGGGCGCAGTGGAAGCCAGCTCGAATGGCCACGCCGCGGCGGTCGAGGATCTCAGCAAGGTCATGGGCATGGATCAGGTCGCTCGAGAAGGCAACCAGGCCGGCGCGCTGGCTGGCATCGCGCGGGCCAAGGATGCGGGCGTCGGGGAGCGCCTCGGGGAGCTCGCGGATCACTCGCTCAATCATGAGCGCCTCGTGCGCATGGATCTTGTCGCGGCCGAACTCGTCGAGCAGGTCGCAGGCGGCGGCGAGGGCCACGGCGCCCGACGCATCGGGGGTTCCGGCTTCGAATCGTTGGGTTCCGGTCGTGAAGTCGGCGTCGCGCAGGCGCACGCTGTGGATCATGTCGCCGCCGGTTTCGATCGGCGCCATCTCGGCGAGGAGGTCGGCGCGGGCCCAGAGCCCACCGCCAGCGAAGAGGCCGCCCATCTTGTGGGCGCTGAAGGCGTAGAAGTCGGCGCCGGTCGCAGGAATTGAAACGGGCATATTCGCGACCGCCTGGCAGCCGTCCACGCAGAGGAGTGCACCAACGGCGTGCGCCGCTTCGGCGATCTGGGCCAGCGGTGCAATGGAGCCGAGCACGTTGGAGACGTGTCCGAGGGCGATCATCTTTGGCTTCAGCTTCATCAACGAATCGAGACGGTCCCAGAGGATCTCGCCGGTCACATCGTCAACGGGGATGAATTCGAGGTCGGCATCCATCTCACGCGTGATCTGCTGCCACGGAATGAGGTTTGCATGATGCTCCGCCTCGGTGACGAGCACCACATCACCACGGCGCAAGTTCGCCTTCCCCCATGATCGTGCAACCAGGTTGAGCGCCTCGGTGGCGCTGCCAAGCATCACCAGCTCGCTCGCTGGCACGTTTACATACGCGGCGATGCGCGCGCGTGCCGCCTCATACCCGTCGGTCGCCATCTGGGCGAGGGTGTACGCACCGCGATGCGGGTTCGCATTGGCGGTAAAGAGGTACTTCGATAGCGCATCAACCACGCGCTGCGGGCGTTGCCCCGTTGCGGCGCTGTCGAGATAGTGCAGTGGCCGACCGCCAGGCTGCGTCTTGAAGATCGGGTATTCGGCGCGAACCTTTACGGGGTCCAGTGTGCCGTCAGCGTTATGCCAATTGCCCATCTTGCGACCCTACGCTTGCCGCGCTACGCCGACGGCGCTGGTGCAGCGGTTGGCGTTGCCGCCTCGTCTGCAGTTGGGTTGATGCCGTTCTCCGCAAGGATCGGCGCATATCCTTCGCGCTCCAAGCGGTGCGCAAGGTCTGGCCCACCCGAAACGACGATGCGGCCACGCGCGAGCACGTGCACGAACTGTGGCTTCAAGTAATCGAGGAGTCGCTGATAGTGCGTGATCACCAACACGCCGAGCTCTGGTGAGAGCATCGTGTTCACACCCTCTGCAACGATGCGCAACGCATCAATGTCGAGGCCGGAGTCGGTCTCGTCGAGGATCGCCATCTCTGGCTTCAGCAACGCCATCTGCAGCATCTCAAGGCGCTTCTTCTCGCCGCCCGAGAATCCATCATTCACGTAGCGCGTCATGAACGCCTCGTCGACCTTGAGCTGCGTGAGCTTCTCTATGACGAGCTTGCGGAATTCGCCCATCGTCATGCCGCCCTTGACTGGGTCCGACGGATCGAACTCAGGATCGCGCACGAGGCCAGAGCGACGTGCGTTCATTGCGGTGCGCAAGAAGCTCGCAACAGAGAGGCCTGGAATTGAGGTTGGGTACTGGAAGGCAAGGAAGAGACCAAGCCGCGCGCGCTGGTCGGCGCTGTAGTCGAGTAGGTTCTCGCCCTTCCACGTCACGCTGCCCGAAACGATCTGATAGCTCGGGTGTCCCATCAGCGCGTAGCTGAGGGTCGTCTTGCCAGAGCCGTTCGGCCCCATGATCGCGTGCACTTCGCCCGGCTTAACCGTGAGCGAGATCCCCTGAAGGATGTGCTTGCTTGGATCGCTCGACGGTGCGACGACGAGGTCCTTAATGACTAGATACGCGTTCTCACTCATGTGCGTCTCCTCTCTCTCAGTGTTTGACTGGACTATGTAGGGCGATTGGTGAACCTGGCTTGGCAAGATCGGCAAGGGTAAATGAATCAAGCGCCTCGTTGACCGAGTCGCGCACGCGGCTCCAGAGCTGGGTCACGGTGCAGTTGCCGGCGCGATTGCAGGGGCTCCCCTCTTCGGCGAGGCAGGCCATCGGCACGATGGGGCCTTCGAGCGCCTTAAGAATTGCACCCATACGCACCTCGTTCGCCGGTCGGGCGAGGCGGTAGCCGCCGTGCGCGCCGCGCTGGCTGTCGATGATGCCCGCGTCGCGCAGGCCACCAATGATCTGCTCGAGATAGGCGCGTGGCAGGTCTTCCTGCTCGGCGATGTCGGTCAGCGAGACGGGCTCGCCGTGATCCATCCGGGCAAGGGCCACCATAAAGCGCACCCCGTACTCACCGCGCGTGCTGAACGCGACGGCGCCGCTGCCGTGCAGGCCGCGGGTGCTGAGTTCCTGGTGTTCGGTCAATGCGCCTCCTGGGGGGATATCTGACAGGTTTTGTCGGAGTTCAGATTACCCTATCCCCATGAGCCGAAGCCCTGAGCGATTGACCCGCCTCACGAACGCGCTCCCAACGGGCTTCGCCGCCCATGAGGGCGACGTTGAGCGTGATGCCGCGGAGCTAACCGTGCTCACCAACGAGAACGCCCGTGTGGTGGGGAACCCGCTGATGTACAGCGAGGGGGACATGCGCGAAGACCTCACCTCCTCAGGATTTGATGTTCGCAGCGACTCGATCGTGGTTCGGGAGCCCGCCGGGGCGATCGCAGGCTGGGCTTGGGTCATGTCCGCAACCGACGCAGAGAAGCCACGCGTCTACCTCTTCGGTGGGGTGCGACCGGGGTTCCAAGGGATCGGACTCGGTCGGCATCTGTTCGCTTGGTCACAAGACCGCGCCGAGGAGATTCTCGCCCCGTTCCCCGGTGCAACCATTCAGACGCAGTGTGTTGAGGGTGACCAGCGCGCACAGCAACTCTATGTGGCGGCAGGGATGCGGCCAATTCGCTACTACACCGATATGTTGCTGCGTTTCGCCGATCGTCCGACGAGCACCGACCTGGCTGATGCGCCGATTCCAGATGGCTATCGCTCGGTAGCGATCACCGACCTTGACCCTGAGGCGCTACGGGGACTGCGAAACCACTGTTTTGCCGATCACTGGGGCACCTCCTCAATGAGCGCAGCCGATTGGCGAGACTACTTGGCTGCAGAGTCGATGCGACTCGGCATGTCAGAGGCGATTACCGATGCGCACGGCAGGCTCGTGGCGTCACAGCTAACGAGTGAGTTCCCACAAGATGCTGAAACGATTGGCAGGGTCTTGTGGCTTGGGAACCTTGGAGTGCATCGCGAGCACCGCAACAAGGGGCTTGCACGATTGCTCCTTGAGCGGCACCTGATCCGATCTGTACGCGACGGCTTCGAAGGGTCAATGCTTGATGTGGATTCGAAATCGCTCACTGGTGCCAATCGCCTCTACGAATCTATGGGCTATCGCAAGAGCTCCGGAGCTGTGCGCTACATCTTTGGTGACGCGGAGTTCTCTTAGCGTTCACTGCTCGTTCACGTGCCGATCGTGGCCGAGTGACCGCTTCGTCCGGAGCGAACGATCGCCTCAATCACTGCGATGTTGCGAGCGCCCCGCTCGCCCGAGATCAGCAGCGGCACCTCTTGGCGCGCAGCTGCTGCTAGGTGCGCATATTGCTGCTCGTACACGTTCTGTAGGGGGAGTGGCTCTGCGACCTCGCCGCCAGAAGTTCTCACCGAAAGTTGGCCAGAGAATGCTCGCCCCCACCACTCACTGCTACTGATGGTGCCGGCATCGCCCGTGATCTCAAAGTCGTTCTCATCGGCCCCCCAGCTCGACGAGAGCTGCACTCGCACGCCGCTTGCACACTCAAGCTCGACGTGCCCGCCGCCAGTGTCGGCGTTTAGGTGAGCGGCAACTACCTGCACGATTGGCCCGAGTAGGCGGGCGGCAGCATCAATCGCGTGCACGCCCATGTCGAAAAGTGCGCCGAATTCTGTGACTGTGTCACTCATCGCCGCATCGGCACCACGGCGCGCTGTACCTGGCTCGGCCAAAAACGAGGCGCTGATTCGTACGCTGCGCACCTCTCCAATGGCACCACGGGCCAAGAGTGCACGCGCAGCAACGATTGGCGGTGCCCACTCCATGCAGTGCGCGACGGCCAACATCACGCTGTGCTCACGCGCTGCACGAATCATGTCAGCACAATCGGCACTGCTCAGCGCCATCGGCTTCTCAACAACGACGTGTAGGCCTCGGCGTGCGGCGGCAATCGCTCCCGCCGCATGTGCCTCGTTTGCCGTGACGAGCACCACGCCATCAACGAACGACGTGTCGATCGCCTCAATGGATTGGTAGCTCTGCGGGGCACGGACACGGGCCGCGGCGGCGGCAGCGCGGTCTGCATCGCGGCTGATCACCGCAGCAAGCGCTGACCCCTCGGCGTGACGGAGTGCTGGGGCGATCCAGTCAAGGGCGAAATCACTACTACCGACCAGTGCCCAACGAATTAGTGGCACGCTGGGCGACCCGCCCGCCGCTAGTCTCGGACTGGTGTTTGCGAGACGGAGCGCGTGGCCGAGGCTTCGAGCTTCTCCGCCTGACGCGCGAGCAGCCACAAGAGATCGGCAAGGCGGTTCAGATACGCCAACAGGTGTTCTCCTGGCAGAAGGCCTTCGCGGCCGAGCGTTACGCACCAGCGCTCCGCACGGCGAATGATCGTGCGCGCCAGCTCAATGGCAGATGAGGCCTTGCTCGACCCTGGAATCACGAAGTCTTTCGGGAACTCAATCACCGCTTCCGTAGCGGCGAGCAGTGCGTTGATGCGCGCCAACATCTTCGGTGAGACCTTGGTGCGCCCCTCTTCGAGACGGTTCCATGCGTCGGGATTCGTGGCGAGTTCGGCGCCAATCACAAAGAGGTCGCGCTGGATCGAGAGGATGGTTTCGTCGAGTTCGGCGATCCCCTCGCCGGTGAGACCGATCAGTTCGGCGCGTGCCATGCCAAGTGCCGCGGTCGCTTCGTCGACGGTGCCGTACGCCTCGGTG
>JAPLHR010000082.1 GCA_026389535.1 Chloroflexota bacterium | reverse complement strand
CTCATGCCTTCGGCTTGACCCAGTTCGGCATCTCGGCCTCAAAGACCGGGAGCGGAATCTGGCCGTGTCCAATGGCGTGATCGTGGAAGGACTTGATGTCGAACTTGTCGCCATCGCGCTTCTCGATCGCGGCGCGCGTGCGTTGAATGGCACGCTGCCCAACCTTGTAGCAGAGCGCCTGAGCCGGCCAGGCGATGTAGCGATCGGTCTCGATCTCGGCGTCGGTTCGTGGCAGCCCAACGGACTCCATGAACGCCACGCCCTTATCGCGGTCCCAGCCGAAGGCGTGGAGGCCGGTGTCAACGACGAGGCGCGCCGCGCGGTGCGCCTGACCCTGAAGCATGCCGAAGCGCTCCATCTCGCTGCGATAGAGGCCGAGCTCGTCGGCGAGTCGCTCTGAGTAGAGGCCCCAACCCTCAACGTAGGCGTTCCCCGCAAGGTGCGAGGCGTGCTTGCGCAGGTCTGGCAAAAACTCCAATTCCATCTCGAGTGCGATCTGGAAGTGGTGGCCCGGAATGGCCTCGTGATACGTGGTTGGTGCAAGGGCGTGCAGGAAGCGCGACGGCAGGTCGTAGCCGTTCACGTAGTACGTCCCTGGACGCGAACCATCAGCCGCAGGGCTGAAGTAGTAGGCGGCGGGTGCATCCTTCTCCTTGAAGTCTTCGACCGCCTTCACATCGCAGCCAGCCTTCGGGAAACGCCCAAAGACCTTCCCCGCTTCGGCGTACCCGCGATCAATGTCTTCCTTAATGCGCACGATGAGCGCCTCTTTCGACGCGGCGACGTTCGTTGGATCGCTCTCAGCCGCATCGCGTAGTTTGTCGATGGAGCCGCCGAAGCCAAGCTTCGTCGAGATGACCTTCATCTCCTCCTGAATATCGGCCCACTCCTGCAGGCCGATCTCGTGGAGCTCCTTCGGATCGAGCTGTAGGCCGGTCCAGCTGCGGATGGCCACCTTGTAGAGCTCGGCGCCGTTTGGTGCGGAGCAGAGGCCCGGCACCTCGCGCGCCTTGGTGCGGTAGCTGCCGCTGACCGCCTCGTAGTAGCGCTTGATCTGCGGGTCAACATACTCGGCAACGATCTTCTCAAGCTCGGCTCGCTCAGCGTCACCGGCAACGTTGGCGGCAGTCACGATCGGTGACTGTGCGGTTGGGATGGCCATCAAGCCGTCGAGCTGGGCGATCAGTCGCTCGGTCGAGATCTTGGAGGCAACAAGGCCACGCTTCTCCGCCTCATGCACGCGCGCGATCGCCTCGTCCATGAACTTCGGGAAGGCCTTGAGTCGGCTCACCAGCTTGGCGAACTTCTCTGGGGTCTTCGCATCCTGGAAGGTCACGATCTGCGGCAGGAGGGTCTGCACCCCATCCATGTGGTCAACCGAAGAGAGGAGGTCCATGCGGTGATCGTCCTTCTCAATGGCGATCGAGCCACCGACGGCGATCAGGTCGCGCGTGATCTTCCACTCAATGTCGAGCCCCTCGTCGCCTATGGCCTTCGCCGCTTTGGCGTACTTCTCCCACATGGCGCGGTCGCGCAGGCGTGCGGCGTCCGAGGTGTCGTCGAGGGCGCCGTCGTTCACCTCAATGCCGAGGAAGGTCCCCCAGATTGGAGAGTGCGCGAGCATCTCCTTCCAGAGGTCGTCGGCGAGGGTCTTTACGGCCTGGTCGTTCGCGGATAGTGGCTTTGACACGATCTGGGCTCCTCCCCGGGGTTCCGGGACTCCTGCGCCCAAGTGCTGGGCGCGTTCCGCTCAGGATACGGCTTGCGCCGATTCTCGGGGGCGACGGGGGCGCAGGGCGAGGTGTAGGAGGAGACCGAGCGGCCCGAACATGAGGGCGAGCGTCAACGCCGCGATGCGGAGTGGCGCGCCCACGCCTCGGCTGAGGCCATCGAGCCAAATAAATCGCCCCGCAATGAGGTCGAAGGCGAGCACATGAAGCCACACGGCGAGGCTCCCCGCTGGGGTCGCAAGTGAGGCGGAGATTGCACTCAGCGTTGGATTGAGCAGGGTGCCGAGAATGGCACCCGCGCTGGGAATCACCAGCGCTGCATAAATGAGTCCGATCGCAACAACTGGCCACGGCGTCAGCATGGTGCGTCGGGTGATCTCTGCGGTTGGGCGTACGGCCATCAGAAACCAGAATGGCCCAACACCAATCGTCGCTGCAAGGAAGAGTGCGCTCAAGACGTCAGCTGAGAGGTTCACGATCAACTCCTTCTACTGCTTCGCTATTGACAACGCCCCAGCCCATCGAGCTGAGGTCAAGTTGCGCCGCATCTCGCGCCGGCGGTTCGACGCCAAGATGCCCCTCAAGATCGGCGAGCCGCGGTGCCGCGAGACGAGAGAGTGCTGCGACTCGATCGGCCGCCAAGAGGTGCCAGTTCCCCGTCTCCCACGCAGCACTCAGCCGCTCATCGCGCGCTAGGCGGAGTTGCAGCAGCGGTACGAGCGCTGGCGCAAGAACAAGAAGTCGGACGACCTCGCGGTCGCTCGCGATGAGCGCGTGACGCTGCAAGAGCAGCTCACCGATGGGGAGAGGGCCAGTAACGACCTCGCAGAAGAGCACAGCACGACCGCGGCGGTAGAGCACCGCGTCTACGGCGTCATAGGCGGCGCGATCTGAACGAGTGCGCAGCGGTGGCGAGCTATCGATTGGATCAACCATGGCCCGTGCGCCGAGGGTGCGACCGGCAACAACCGTAGATGCCAGTGCGGGAGCAACCGCAACATGTAGGCCCATGCGGGGGCCGAGTTCCAGCAGCCCCGCAACGAGCGCGAAGCGTTCACTCGCGAGATCCGCTCGTGATGCGCGCGCCGTTCGAGCGCCATCAACCACGCTCGTATACGCATCCAGCATCGCGCTGCGTAGCTCTGGGCTCATGCCAACAGGATCGGCATCGAGCGCCACAAGGGCCTCGTCAACGCCGTCGCCTGCGCTGAGTGCGTCAACGAGCGCAAAGGCGGCGGCATCGGCGCGATCAGAGGCTGGGGTGGCCAAGCGCTCACGCTCCGCGCGCCCCTCAACAAAGATGCGTCCATCAGCCACGGCAATGAGTTGATCAAATGAGCCAGCAGGGCGGAGCTTCGTATGCAGATCGGCAACGCCGCGCAGCTCTTCGGCAAACGCTGCTGCATCGAGCAGCTCCCCTGCCGCATGTGCTGCACCAGCGCGCGCTGCGGCATAGGCGGGGAGGAACTGTCGCGGCGTAGCGGGCTCGCCATGAGCGACCACCAGGTCACTCATGAGCGCGATCTGACTGCGGGACTGCAGCCCCTTCAACGGTGGCTCGCTCATTCGCGCCGTCACGGTGAGTCCGGGGGTGCGGTCGTCGTCAAGACGCCGGGCCACGCTGCCTGCAGCGCCCGCAAGGCTGATCGCCGTTAAGACGCCGGCCAGCTGTTCAGCGTGATCATCAAGATCGATCACGAGGAGCGGGTCGTGGCGCATCAGTGGATTCATCGCCACGAGGAGTCGCGCCAGGGCGGCGGCGATGGTTACGGCATCGTTGGATTGCAGGGCGACAAGGAGTGGGTCGGGCTCACCCTGTTCGCCAGCCCAACGCGCGGCAATCGCACGGTCGCTGATTTCGTCGGCGCTGCCGCCCACGGTGACGCGCAGGAGCGCGACACGAATTGCAGGGGTGCGCGTAACGAGCGTTGCCAGCGACGTGCGCGCGGCCGCTCCGCCGCGCAGAACGATCGTGCCGCCTCCGGGGTAGGTGAGCGCGGAGAGCTCGCTACTCATGGTGAGCTGTGGCGGCACCGGCTGGGCAGTCAGGTAGATTCGGCGACGGGTATCGATGGCATCGAGAAGCGCCCGCCATGGCGCGATCTCCCACCAGGTTCGCCCGGCGCGCTGTGGTCGAGCCATCGCCGCCGCCGCTTCGGTCAACGTGAGGCGCAGTGCTCCCAGCATCACGGCGCTCTCGCTTGAGCGTTCTAGGGCACTGCCCAGCGCATCAAGCGAGCGCAACTGCCGGGTGCTCCAGCGTGCCGCGGCGCCATCAACGACGCCAGCGAAGCGACCATCAACTTGGGCGCGAACCGTAGGCTCGAGGAGCCCAGCAGAGGCGACCTCGTTCGGGAGCATGGTTGCGGCGTCACCACCACGTCGCCCGAGGGCACGGCAGGCGGCACAGGTTGCGCGGCGCGCCGCTGGTTGCCCCTGCTCTCGATCGGCATCAAGCGCCTCCTCCCAGCGCCAGGCGGCGACGCGCACGGCCTGCCCGCAGGCGGCACAGCTGCTCTGCCATCCGGCCTCGAGCGCCTCCGATGCCGATGCCAGCAGCTCCGCTGCGGCCGCCTCATAGGCGCGCACCGTTGGGGGGCGAAGCTCGGCAGAGATCGCCCACTCATCCACAGCATCGCGCGCATGAAGGAGGCTGCGGAAATCACGTCGAGTGCTCGCCAGCGCCAAGGCGCTACTGCGCGCGGTGAGATCAACGGTCAGTTGATCGCGGGCTGATACGACAGGAGTTGTTGCGGACGACGCGAGTGCGACGGCGAGTCGGGCGGCGCTGCGATCCACGTGAACGCTCTCCGCCTATCTGCGACTAATCGTCGTTGCTGCCAGCCTCTTCGCTGTCAGGAAGGAATGCGTCGTCAGAGGTCTTCTCTGGCGGTGCAACGCTCGGTCGCTCGGCGACTGGCGTCTCCTCTTCGTACGTATCCTCATCATCGTCGCCGAAGCCCTCGTCATCGCGGAAGAAGGAGCCCTTCGTGTAGGGTCGCTCATCGCTGGTCCGCGTGGCCGTTGGAAAGGAGACCTTGCCAACATTGCCAGCGCTGACGTGCTCTTCACGAATGATGATGCGAATGTCGCCGCCGCTGATTGAGGTGATCCCCGAGGTGTAGCTATTGCCATCGCCGATGAGCTTCACGAGTCGCGCAGCGATGCGTGGCTCAACGCGACCGATCTCAACACCGTTCGCCTTGGCGATCAGTCGATTGCCGAGAACGATCAACTCGACCGAGTCGCCAGGATTGACCTGCGCGAGGGTGCCAGCGTCGGCAACATTCGTCAGTGCGGCGAACCCGGTGGTCCCCGCCTCTTGAATGAAGATGCCGGCGGGCGTTGTTGCCCCTTCGGTGCTTGCGGTGGTCTTCTTGCCAACCTGCTTAATGAGGCCCTTCAGGCGCTCAAGGTTGCGCTCGGCGATGCGATTGAGTGGATCGAGTGCGAGGGTTGCCTGGTACTCCCTCTTTGAGCCAGCGAGGTCGCCCTGCTCCCAGAGGCACTTGGCGAGACGGTTCTGCGCTTCGACGCGCTCCTCAACCTTGATGGTGTCGCCGAGGGCGAGGATCGCCGTGTTCGCTTCGCTCGCATCCTTCCAACGTCCTTCAGAGGCGGCCTTCAACGCGATGTCGGCCTGCTCCTTGGCGGTGCGGCTCGGCTTCTGGGTGGTTGGGGTCTCGTTGGCGAGGGTCACGGGCGCCTCCTCAATTCAGTGCATGCGGGCTGATGCCCCCCGCTCTGCTGTTGCG